>JAAUOQ010000441.1 GCA_012034795.1 Leptolyngbyaceae cyanobacterium CRU_2_3 | reverse complement strand
GGGCTAGAACTTATCCTGATCTAGCAAAAGCAATTGAAGAAGCTTTCAGCAAGGTATCGCTAGAAGACCTGCGTGGATGGTTTACTCATTGTTGCTACTGTACCTCAGTAGACTAGAAAATGCTATAGCTCATTTTGATTAGATTCATTTTTGCATTCCACCACAAATGATCAGAATTGATCGCAAGATTTTGCTAGTTTGACAAGAATTAGATAGCTAGGCAGTGGGTGTTTACCTAAACTGGAATGGTAATTGAGCCACAGGAACGATGGCACATTTGCAGACTAATTATTCTTCTTTGATTAGCAAACGGAGACGAAGATGACAAATGAAAATTGGATTAAGGGCTTAACCCTGGTTATCGGCGGTACCGGTAAGACGGGCCGCCGGGTAGCAGACCGACTGGTCAAGGCAAGCCGACAAGTGCGAATCGGATCGCGGGTCGCAGAACCGCCCTTCGATTGGGATCAACCGGACAGTTGGGGTCAAGCGCTTGCAGGGGTGAAGGCCACCTACGTTACCTATCAACCTGACATAGCTGTGCCGGGTGCGCTCGAAACCGTGCAGGCATTCTTTGCACAGGCGATCGCCAGCGGAGTTGAGAAGCTGGTGTTGCTTTCGGGGCGCGGAGAAGTGGAGGCGGAACAAGCCGAACAGGCTCTCCAGGCGACGAGTGTAGATTGGACGATTTTGAGATCGAGCTGGTTCTGCCAGAACTTCAGCGAAGGATTCTTCATCGATCCAATTTTGGCCAGTGAGTTCGCCGTGCCGGTGGGGTCAGTCGCAGAGCCGTTTGTCGATATTGAGGACATCGCCGATATCGCCTTCGCAGCCCTCACCGATCCGTGCCACTCGCGCCAGCTCTACGAAATTACTGGCTCCAGAGCCTTAAGCTTCGCCGATGCGATTAGCGAAATCGCCAGCGCCACCGGACGGAAGATTACGTTTATGCAAGTTTCGGTAGATGACTACCGGGCAGAGCTTGTCCGCCAAGGTGTGCCCAATGATTACATCGACCTAGTTTTGTATTTGTTCACCACTGTGCTGGACGGGCGCAACACACCACTGGCTGACGGCGTGCAGCGGGCACTCGGACGGCCGCCGCGCGATTTCTCCGACTATGTACGACAAATGGCTGCGACTGGTGTTTGGGGAGGCAACCATGCTTGAACGCTATCTTTTCAGTCTGACCTTTACGGCGGCGATCGGCTGTGGGCTAGTTGCCGGAGTCTTCTTCGCCTTCTCGACCTTCGTGATGCCTGCTTTGGCTCGGCTCCAACCGACGCAGGGGATTGCTGCCATGCAATCGATCAATCTCACAGCGATCAATCCGCTGTTTATGTTAGCGCTGTTTGGCACGGCTGTGGCTTGCCTCTTTTTAGGCGCTTTCGCGCTGTTAAAGTGGCATCAACCCAGTTCAGTCTACTTGCTGTTTGGCAGCTTACTTTACCTGATTGGCAGTATTCTGGTGACAATGGTGTTCAATGTGCCGCTAAATGATGCGTTGGTGGCTGTGAAACCAGACAGCACCGAAGGTGCAAACCTATGGGCTAAATACTTGACTAACTGGACATTCTGGAATCATCTGCGGACGATCGCAGCGTTAGCAGCAGCCGGATTGCTGACGATTACACTTCGTTATTAAACGGCGAGATCGCAGAAAGTGAAATCTATTGATTAAGCCAAAAAGATTGACTATTTTTTGTGAGTTTTCATTGACCCATCGTTCAGTCATAAACTAGCATGATCCGTAAAGCAATGCAAAAGGTGACAACGATGCAAGGAAGTTGTGCTTGCGGTAGGGTTCAGTACGAATCTCAACGACCGATTTTTGGTATCTAACCACTGTCACTGCTCAACCTGCCGCAAAATTCATGGAGCTGCTTTCGGCACCTTTGGTCATGCCGAGGCAAAAGGATTCTGCTGGACTCAAGGCGAACAATTACTGACTGGCTGCGGATACAATTTCATCGCAGAATTCGATAGCTGGCGTCAGAATTCCCAGCAGATGCTGGGTAACGGGAAGCGCAGGTAATCAAGGCACAGATTCCTGTTAGGGTTCGACTTGATAATGGAGTACTAACACACCATTTTTATAGATTTTGTGGTTAATGAGTTCTAGAGCCGTTTGCGGAATCGCATGGGCAAAAAGTGGAATCCCTGCACCCATTAGAAAAGGATTCACTTTCAGGATTAACTGATCGATCAAGGATTCAGCAAATAGCGTTGAGGCCAAGGTTGCCCCGCCACAGAGCCAGATGCCTTTCCCCCTTTCATGTTTCAAGTCTTTCACGAACGTCACAGCCTCCCCTGAAACCCTTTCAATATTTGGGTTTGAGCTTTCTTTCAGGCTATGGGAAAAGAGATATTGCTTTAGATGAGGGTAAGGATTGCTGATACCGACTTTTAGCCCCACTTCGTAGGTTTTTCGCCCCATCAGCACCGCATCAAACCGTTGATTTTCCGAATCAATACCCAAAATATCCCGAAAATGAGCTGGAAAGGTTTCAGGAAAAGAAGCAGCTAAATCTGTAATATGCTCACCTTCAAGGAGGAAGCCTGCATGGGAATCATCTGGATGGGCGATGAATCCATCCACGCTACAAGCGACATAATAGATCAATTCTCGCATCGTCAACATTCCTTGCCCAGAGGGGATTGCGGTGAAGTGGAAGGATCGCTTATTTAAGCTTGGCGGCTTGAGCGTACTGGGCATATCTTTCCAGATAGAATGCTGGAGGGTTGGCGATCGTACCTACCGATTCCCGATTTGCCATCCTTTCCCACCATTGCTGCAGGCGATCCAGCCCAGGGGGGAATTGGAAACCTCGAAATTGCTCTAGAACCGCCACCTGCTCAAACCAAGGATAGTAGGTCAAATCGACGAGACTCATGTCTGCCCCCAACCAGTAAGGCCCCTGCGCCGATAATTTTTGCAGTCCCTCCTGTTCAATGAATTGTAAGTGGTCAGCCAGTTCCTTGACGATCTCTGGGTGGGATGTTGAATCTTGGCTGTATAACAATTTACCAGTCGTTGCAAACAAGCGAGTATCGGCAAAATTAATCCAAATCCGGGCTTGAGCGCGCTGGATGGGGTCTTTGGGTAACAGCGGCGGATCAGGAAAGGCTTCTTCCAGATATTCGTTAATAATGGCCGATTCCCAAACCCGATGATCGCCATGCTTGAGGACGGGTACCTTGCCGTAGGGAGAAATTTCGGCAAAATTGGCAGGTTTATTGCGCAAATCGATTTCGATCAGCTTAAAGGGCACCTCCTTTTCGAGTAAGGCTAAGCGCGATCGCTGGGCAAAGGGACACAACATCGCACTATAAATTTCAATGTCAGCCATCAGAAAACTCCTTCTTTTCCCACTCACTCAGGCTACCGCAGCATTCAAAATTGCCGTCAGGTTTTCCGGTTGCACCGTAGCCAGGTATTGCTCTATCAAGTTAGGTGGCAATAGTTCCAACAGAATTTCGTTTTCAACCCAGAATTCAATCAATTCAAAAAAGTCAGCCCGTTGGCAGCGAACTGCTTGCCACCCTTCACGATTAGCAATCTCATAAATTTTCGCTTCGCTGATCGGCACGGCGATATTGACATGGGTAGCCGTGTAACCAGCCCCTTTAGGATCGTGGCTTAAATAAGATCCAGAATATAATGAAGCGTGATAGCCTGAGAATCCTTCCTTTATTTGTTTTTAGATGAATCCGTACCCCTACGCCATTGAACAACAAATGCAACGGCTTTATAAGTCTTTGAACGAGAAGGATCGTCGTCGTTATGCCGCCATCGAAGCTACGAAACTGGG
>JAAUOQ010000440.1 GCA_012034795.1 Leptolyngbyaceae cyanobacterium CRU_2_3 | reverse complement strand
AGAAGCCGCCGTGATGCAGTCGCGGCCCGATGCCGTTCATCAACGCGATATCGTGCACGTCCTGTTTCCGCCGCAGCCACGCCGCCCAGAGCCTGCCCTCGTCGGTGACCGTATATTGGAGCAGGCGAATCCGAGCCGGCTCGTGAACCAGTCGAAATTCCCTGGTTTGAGCAGATTTTGGCTGATATTGGAGATGAACAGTCGCTGCAACAAAGTCTTTCCACTTTCTCTGGGCATATCCGCCGAATTAGCCGAATTTTAGCAGCGATCGATTCTACACCCCATTTAAAACTAGATTCAGAACTAGACTCAGAATCCGCTACTGCACCACCGTCCAATGCCCTGGTTCTCTTGGATGAAGTCGGTGCAGGAACTGATCCTTCTGAGGGCAGTGCTCTGGCGATCGCCTTGCTCCAACACCTGGCTGATCAGTCCCTACTGACCATTGCAACAACTCACTTTGGCGAACTGAAGGCGCTGAAATATCAAGACGATCGCTTTGAAAATGCCTCGGTAGAATTCAACGATGTCACTCTGTCACCCACCTATCGGCTGTTGTGGGGCATTCCAGGTCGGTCAAACGCACTGGCGATCGCGCGGCGGTTGGGACTTAATGCAGACGTGGTTGAGCAGGCAAAAACCTATGTAGGTGTTGGCTCTTCGCAAGATGTCAATCAGGTGATTGCGGGTCTGGAAGCCCAACGCAGACGGCAAGAGGAAAAGCGCAGACGGCCGAAGATCTGGTGAAACAAACAGAGCGGTTGTATCGGGAAGTGTCTCGCAAAGCTGAAATGCTGAAGGAGCGGGAGCGAGAATTGCAGCAGCAGCAAGAACAAGCGGTACAGCAGCGATCGCCCAAGCCAAGTCTGAAATCGCTCAGGTGATCCGGCGTTTGCAAAAGGGCACAACCACAGCCCAGGAGGCCCAACAAGCGACAGAAGCTCTCAACCAAATTGCTGGACAGCGCTTGCCCTCACGGCAAGCGCCGCCCCAGCCCAAAGCTGGATTTAAACCCCAAGTGGGCGATCGCGTTCGGATTCCGCGTCTGGGACAAACGGCTGAAGTCCTTAGCAATCCAGATGCCGATGGGGAACTGACCGTGCGGTTTGGCCAGATGAAAATGATGATTTCGCTAGTAGATGTAGAATCTTTGCAAGGTGAAAAAGCTGAGGTGCCTCAAAAACCTAAGCCTGTTGAGCCTGCCCCTCCACCGCCACCACCTGCTCCAAAAATCCGTACCTCTCGCAACACAATCGATCTACGAGGCAATCGGATTGCTGACGCGGAAGATACTTTAGATCGAGCGATCGCTAAAGCTGATCAGGGACCTCTCTGGATCATCCACGGACATGGAACGGGTAAGCTCCGTCAAGGCGTACAAGAATTCCTCAAGCGGCATCCGCAAGTGGAACGTTACGAATTTGCGGAGCAGTCCGATGGTGGAACTGGGGTCACGATCGCGTACATTCAGTAAATGATCCTGCTACGTGACTTAACTTTGTTCAGGTTTCTCAGTCGTTTATTTTTGCCTCTCTCCATACTCCGTCTTGGACTACTGCGCCTCTCGATACTGTGTCTTTGCTTACTGTATCTTTGGCTCACGTTTCCCCAGCCTACTTGGGCAGCAGTTGCAGTTGCGGAGCGTGTCCCCTTAACCCCAGAACTGCTGCAAAGTCGGCTGAAATCGCCTACCCAAACTGAGGGCATCCGCACGATTGATCTCCGCCGCTTGGTCATTGACCTGCGTCCAGAAAATGCTGAATTTCGAGATCAGTTTTATCGGTTAATTCAGGCTCAGATTCAGCGATCAAGCCTGCCTTTAGGGTTAGATTTAAGCTACTCCCTGGTGCAGGGAGAATTTAAGATCAGCACGCTGGGTATCCGGACTCCACTCTATGGGCAGTCTGCTCTGCCCCTCTTCAACGAAGCCGAGCAAGCCCAACTGTCCCGCGATCGCTTCGCCTCTCTCAACTGAGCCAGCTCTCGCGATCGCTACTGATCCAGGCTCAACCTACTGCACTTCAGATCACGGTTTACGTGCGCCTTTGACCCTTATTGCAAACGCGCTTTGAGGGCTTTGTTCAGCTTCGCGAACACATTCTTTCTAGCTCGTGTAGAAGCCCAAGGTGCCACCTTTACCCAAAACACAGATTGGTCAGAAGCCCGCTTTAGTCAATCGGCTAGTTTCACCAATACCCGCTTCCAACAAGATGCTAAGTTTCGTAGCACCATCTTTTTCGATCGCGCCAAGTTCAACCAAGCTCAATTTCTGGGAGTAACTAACTTCCAAAGTAGCGAGTTCTATGCCAATGCCAGCTTTCATCAGGCGCTGTTTCAACAGCCTGCTAATCTCACCCGCATTCAGTGGCATGACAAAGTGGATTTTGCCCAAACCCGCTGGCAGGCTACGGTTTCTTTCGATCGCAACCAGTTTTCGCAGCCGCTATTTTTGAGCGAAGCACGGTTTGAAAAACGGGTCAGCTTCCGCCAAGCCCAATTTAGTCAGCCCGTCAATCTGCGGGGAGCCAGCATTGGGTATCAGGCAGACTTTGCCGATGCTAGTTTTGCACCCACCGCCTACTTGAATGTCTCTAATTTGGAATTTGACCCCAAACAAGCCACAATTTTGGGTAATCCAGGACAGATTGGCCGGGTTATCTCAGTCCCTTCATTGGAGGGCAATGAAGCTCTACTGCGCAAGCTGGTACAAAACTTTCGCCAACTTCAGCAAATCTTTGACGCCAACCGCATTGAGTACACCCTAGAAAAATTGCGGCTACAACAATTTCGCCAGCGGCTACTCAGCACTAACTTAAATGCTGGCACCCGTTCACAGCTTCAACAAGTCGGCTTTTCTCAGCAGCAGGCTGAGGCGATCGCCCAAGCCCGTTCTCAGCAACTCTTTCGCAATACCAATGATATTCTGCATATAGAAGGCATCGATCTGGCAACTTATGTCAAGGTTCGCGATCGCATCGTTGCTCGTGAGCCGCTTTCACTGGCAGGCTGGCTGTTAGATGCAAGTCGCTGGCTGGGTCTCAGTATGCTGCTGCTGCTGACCCACTATGGTACTAACTTCTGGCTGGTGTTTGGCGTTGGGTTAGTGGCGATCGCCCACTTTGGTATCTTATTTTGGCTGGTCGATCGCTTTCGGCGGTTGCACCCCCAGCCGATCGTGCCGCTGCCTCTAGAAGTGATCTGGGCCCTCAGCGGCTTTAGCGTTATTACCCTCACAGGGCTGACAGCCATCTTTCGCAGTGGCGAACATCCTGGGTATACATTGGCTTGCCTGGAACTGATTATTATTCCCGTCCCAGCCGTCATAGCAGGCTGGATTTATTGGCGTGGACGCTACCACGACCTCATGACGGTCAGCTATTTTGTTGAAGATGGCAGTATGCGCCAATTGCGCTTCTTGATTGGCAGATTGCCCAATATCCCTTTCTATCCAGGATTTCGCGATCGCTTTAACCCCATTGTCTGGGATCGACGCTGGAGCTGGCTCAACTATTTCGATCTCAGCCTCAACAACTTATTCCGGCTCGGCTTCAACGATATTCGCTTGCGAGATCAACACATCCCCGGACTGATCACTACGCTCGTCTGGTATCAATGGAGCATTGGGCTGCTCTACTTCGCGCTACTGCTTTGGACGCTCTCCCGGACCATTCCAGGGCTAAACCTGCTGATTTACTTTAAGTAAGGTTTTCACTACTGCAAGTAAGGTTTTCACTGCCGTGCTTCATCGCTTGTAGAAGTGCCGACAATGCCTGATCTTCACTGGGATTCACCTGCCGATCGAGCAGGGTATCCATCTGGG
>JAAUOQ010000050.1 GCA_012034795.1 Leptolyngbyaceae cyanobacterium CRU_2_3 | reverse complement strand
GGCTACCCACTTGAACTACAACAATTTCAGCACTTGCAATTTACTCAGCCTAGCGCCTTGCCCAGACAGACAGAGCAAGGTTTTTGGGGTGTGTTAGCGGCACAGTGCAAAACCCAACAATCTGAAACTCAGCAAGTAGAAGGCTTTGCCGTATTGAGTTGAGTTGAGTCTGACCATGCTCAGCCTAACCTACAAAAAATTAATTTTTCAGGCATTTTGTTCAGTCAAACAAGAACAGTCGCGAATAATTAGCATTTTGGGGCAGTAGTTCGGGCGAATCTGGGCAAGAGTCGGGATATGATTAAGGGTCTAGACTCAACGGTGATCGGCATTGTCAGACCCATGCTAGGTTTTAAAACAGGATCTGGACTCTACCATTAGCATCTCAGATGCGGGTTTTGACCTAACTAACTCTATTAGTAGTGGTTTCCTAACATTAAAGCTTAACAAAGTCTCTAGTTGGGCTGCTATTTTTCTCAAGATTGATCGCTTACATTACCCACTCAGGGGTGTGGGACGTTGTATATGAAACATACGCTTTCTGTTTTGGTTGAGGATGAGGCTGGGGTTTTGACCAGAATCGCAGGGCTGTTTGCTCGGCGGGGGTTTAATATCGAGAGTCTGGCGGTTGGGCCGGCTGAGCAAATTGGTATTTCTCGAATTACGATGGTGGTGCCAGGCGACGATCGCGCTATTGAACAAGTGACCAAGCAGCTTTACAAACTGATTAATGTGTTGAAAGTGCAAGACATCACGGAAATTCCTTGCGTTGAGCGCGAACTGATGCTGATGAAGGTGAATGCTACGAGTACGAATCGGGCTGAAATTATCGAACTGGCTCAAATTTTCCGGGCGCGGGTCGTTGATGTAGGAGAAGACTCTCTGACTTTAGAAGTAGTGGGCGATCCGGGCAAAATGGTGGCGATCGTTCAAGTGCTGAATCGTTTTGGTCTGCGAGAAATTGCTCGTACTGGGAAAGTGTCTTTGATCCGCGAATCGGGCGTGAATACAGAATATCTGAAATCTTTGGAAGCAAGGGTTTAGCCCTTTTCAGGATCAACAGCCCGGTGGCTACCGTTTGAACGAGTAGCCTCTTGATGACATTGGGAATTATCCTGGAACCCGGCAACTTCAGCCAGAGTGTAGAGCGGTCTACCCTTAATTTCTTCGTAGATCCGCCCAACGTACTCCCCCAGAATGCCGATGCTGATCAGTTGTACGGCTCCCAAAAAAAGATCACCACCGTAATGGTAGCAAAGCCCGTCAGGGGTGATTTAGCCGCAAAAAAGCGCCAGTAGATCACCAGAACTGCCATGAATAGGGAAACTGCGGCTGCGCCCAATCCTAGGTAAGTCGAAAGCCGCAGAGGCACCCTAGAGAACGACACTAAACTGCTGATGGCCAAAGCCAGCGACTTGCTAAAGGTATATTTCACTTCTCCAGCAAAGCGAGGATCTCGCTTGTAGAGAACGGCAGTTTGCCGAAAGCCAACCCACGCCCGCAATCCTCGAATATAGCGGTTGCGCTCTGGCATGGCATTGAGCAAATCCACCACCTGCCGATCCATCAGGCAAAAATCGCCAGTGTCCGTGGGAATTTCAACATCTGCCAAATGCCGCAGCACCCGATAGAAGGCATAGGCGGTCATGCGCTTCCACCACCGCTCTTTTGCCGCTGCGATCGCTGAGCATAGACCACCTGATAGCCCTGCCGCCACATCGCAATCATTTCTGGAATCAACTCAGGCGGATCTTGCAGATCGGCATCTAGAACCACGATCGCCTCACCTCTGGCAAAGTTTAGCCCCGCCGTCACCGCAACCTGATGTCCAAAGTTGCGCGCCAAGCTCAAATAAGACACTCGTGCGTCTTGCTCATGGAGATCTCGAAGGAGCATCAGAGAGCGATCGCGGCTGCCATCATCAATCAAAATGATCTCTGTATTTCCCTCTAAGCTCTCCATCACGCCTCGCAGCCGTCGATAAAGTTCGGGAATATTGGCTTCTTCGTTGTAAAGAGGCACCACCAGGGAATATTGAAGACTCATATAGCAATTTTCAATTGAATAGAGTACAGCTTATTTTTTGAAACCCTCGCTCCGCAAGGCTTTCAAAAAATATTTTGGTTTTATCACAAGCGCGAAGCGCTATACAAAAGAGATCAACATAGAGGCTACCAAAGGCTACCAGTCCATCAGCGATGGAGAAATGCAGCGCGCTGAAAAGTGATGATCGAGCATCTAGAGAAACGAGAGAGGCAGGGCTATTTTCTGGCAACAACCGCCAGATTCCAGGCAAAGCGTTTGAGATAGGGAATCTTCTTCAACCAAAAATCTAGCTTTTCTAAGCGTAAATATTCAGTTTTCAGGCGCTTTTGTTCAATGATGATTTTTTCCAGTAGCGCTCCTCGTTGGGATTTACCTTCTCTAGCAAATAAAACTGGAGAAAGATCCAAAGGCTGGCAAACCAGAAAGTATCGTAAAGGGTTTGAGAAAATAAAGACTGGATGTGGGCAACAATGGCGATATCAAGCGGGGTTTCGTCATCTGTACGAACTTTGGTCGCTATGCGGCGATAGACATTAATCACCGGGTTGTGTTTGAGCGGGTCCCAGAAACAGAAGAAACCCCCTGGTTTTAAGACTCGGAAGGCTTCTTGAATCGCGATCTCAGGATGGGGGATGTGGTGCAGCAAATTGGAGGCATAGACAATATCAAAGGTGTTGTCTGGAAAGGCGATCGCCATTGCATTCACCACCTGACCTTCTACTTCTACGCCATTATTTTGGGCTAACTTGAGCGCGACTTCTACCATGCCAGGAGAATAATCGGCAGCCACACAACGGGCACCCCTAGTGGCAAAGTAGACGCTGTTTTCTCCAGCCCCGCAGCCTAAATCTAAAAGATATTTGCCCTGCACATCGCCCAAATGCCTCAGAATAAATCGATTCTCAGGAGCGGTACAGGCTTCAAAATAGTCTTTTACTTGAATGCCTTCAACGTCGATCGCTGCCGCCCAGCGATCGTGAAACTCTTGCTCTTTCCTTAAAATTTCGTCTTGCATCCGGCTCATGGCTGAGTAACACCATAAAGGCACAAAGATCACCCAAAGAATAAACTTCGTGTCTTCGTGCCTCAGTGGTGAAATTCTAGCCGAAATTGGGAGAGATCTGCCGTTCGCAGGAGATTGCCAATGGCGTTTTGGAGCGCGAAAAGCGCCCAAAACCCCTAAAATCCAAGCTTTGCCAGCCTAACAGTAAGATTTGTCATCGACGGGTTCTAGCGAAAGGGATAGTGCCAGTCAGCCATCAGAATTTACATTTTACTGATAATTCGCTGGACAATTTGCACTCCTGTGACTGCCTGCCAGGTAAACAGTCCCATCAATACAACATTGAGGCTGATGTGGGCATAGCGGGCCCACTCATTCCCTTTTGCATGTAGGGAGATAGGGAAGCAGAGGTGGCAATTAAGCCCGTCATCCCCAGCCCTGCTAGCAAATGAGAACCCACAAACAGCTTACCGTTGTTGATGTAGGTGACGGCCATGCCGCCGATCGTCCCTAACACCATGAGCGCCAGCAAAATGGAACCTGCCTGGTGATGGCGAATGTTGAATTTACCCTTGAGTAATTCCTTCTTAGCTTCACTCTCGGCTGTCCGGGCGCGCCGCCACTGAAAACCCAGGTACGCAGCATACAGCGTCAGTGCCAGCAAAACCCACATGAGAAGCGGATGAAAAAATTGACTCCAAACCTTAACTGACTCCGGAATCTCGAAGCTCATAGTGTTCTGCCTTGTATATGCGGATCTTCATAAAAATTAGCATAACTGCTCTCAAGGCTCTAGCGATCCATGAATTGAGCCATAATTTAGCCTCATCATTCAACCCAATCGTTCAGCCCAATGATTAAGATCATATAACCCACCTGTAGACCTCTGGACGGACACGCCGATAAGGTTAAAAAGATTGATAACGAGAGAGGTAAGGGTTGGCATCGTTGACGCGCTGCAACTTGATTGATATGACGCCAACAGAAATTGAAGCCGCTTTGCGGGAAGCCTTTGGCGAGTGTGAGGCGGTGGGCTATCCTCTCGAAGCCGTACAAAAGCAGATTCTGCTGCGATCGCTGATTGCCTGGATCGAAAGCCAACAACAGACGCTTTCTGGACAAATTCATCTTGAGCAAAGTGATGCAGGGCCAAGTAGCCCTGAAGCGGTTCCTGCGATCGCCCCTTTTGAGGCTAATTCTGCCAATCCACTTGAGGATTTGACCGCCGAGCAACGACAAGTCCTGTTGGGCTTCATCCAAACGCAAGCTCAGGAAAACCGTTCCTGGAAAGCTCAGCTTTTAAATGATTGGCTCCACAATCGCGACTCAGGTGAACTGCAATTTATTCGGCAGCGCTACGGCTTACAGTGGTTAGAACAGATTCAACCCAGTCATATTGCCCAATACGCGGATGAACTACCTTTGCAGGTGGGCGATCGCATTGAAGTTGCCAATCGCCTGTGGGAATGGGTGCAGTCAGAAGCACCCTGTAGCCAGGAATGGTTTCTCTGCACCGTAATTAGCGTGACTCCATCCTCAAAATTAGGGTCTGACTTGAGCGCTCCCGCACCTACAAACTGCACCGTCCAATTTGCGAACGGCATGGCGTATGAGATTCAGGGCGTTTACGAATGGAATCGGTATAACTGGCGGCGTGTGAAGGAGCGCAGCCGGGAGATTTGATTTGAGCGTCTAGTTTCAGTAACTTCTAGTATTCGAGCAGGCTAATAATGGGGACATCGGGCAAATTTTTCCGCCCTTCTAAAAACAGAACGTTCAATAATGAAGGCAAATCCAGCGAGTTGACAACCTGCCTGATCCACTAGAGTTGCAGCAGCCGTAGCCGTTCCTCCTGTGGCAATCAAATCATCCACAATCAGAGCACGGCTGCCCAATGGCATGGCGTCTTGGTGCATTTCTACCTGATCTGTACCATACTCCAGAGCATATTCTGCCTTGTAAACAGCCGCAGGCAGCTTGCCCCGCTTGCGTACCGGCACAAAACCCAAACCCATTTTGTAGGCTAACGGCATCCCAAAGATAAAGCCACGGGATTCAATGCCAATCACATAATCAATATCCAGTGGTGCACACTTTTCGGCGACCGTATCAATCACATATTGCAAGCCCGCTGGATTACTCAAGAGGGTGCTGATGTCCCGAAACAGGATGCCCTGTTGAGGAAAATCAGGAATATTGCGGATTAGAGACTTTATATCCATGAGTTAACCGAAATCTAAGGGAGGCAATCGTAGAAATCCTACCATCCACGGGCTAGTCTTTAATGTTTGAGAAGTTATTAAACCAGCCCCGCCGCTTAAAAAACAGGATGAGCAAGAGAGCGATCGCAATCATCACAATCCAACAGACCACATAGGCGTAAGGCTGTTCTAGTTCTGGCATGTTGCCAGGCTTGCTGGGGTCAAAGTTCATGCCATAAACCCCTGCAATGAATGTCAGTGGAATGAAGATGGTAGAAATGATGGTCAGTACCTTCATCACTTCGTTCATTTTGTTGCTGACAGAGGAAAGGTAAACATCCATTAAGCTGGATGCCAATTCTCGGTAGGTTTCTACCATGTCTAAAACTTGGGCAATGTGATCGTAGCAGTCTCGCAGATAGATGCGGACTTCCTCACTGATCAAAGGATTGGCATCACGGATCAAAGAATTGACAGCATCTCGTTGCGGCCAGATGGCGCGGCGCACCCCCAATAGCTCTCGCTTCAAGATATGAATTTTTTCTAATGTTTGCCGACTTGGATTCATTACTACTTCGTCTTCTAAGTCTTCAATGCTCTCCCCATAGGCTTCCAGCACCGGGAAGAAGCCATCGACGACCGAATCGATCAAGGCATAGGCCAAGTAGTCGGCCCCTTGAGAGCGAATCAGTCCTTTGTTATGGCGAATGCGATCGCGCACTGGGCCAAAACAGTCATACTCTGGTTCTTCCTGAACCGTGAGCAGATAATGTTTACCCAAAATAAAGCTGACCTGCTCACTGGTGAAGCTTTTGCCGTCCTCTTTCAAAGTCACCATGCGGACAATCACTAAGAGTTGCTCTGGATACTCTTCTACCTTGGGGCGCTGGGGAACATTGACCACATCTTCCAGCATCAGAGGATGCAAGTTAAAAACCTTGCCCAAACGCTGCAAGACATCCTCGCTGCCCAAACCTTGGACATCTACCCAGGAAACCGATTCTGTATCCAGATAAGCCGTGCAATCTTCTGGCTGTTCCAAGATGACTCGCACGGCGTCTTTAGCATGATAGTCAATCAAAAAGATCACCGGAATCGGGGCATCTGCTTCGATCGCCAAAGTCCCTGGCATAGTGCCTGGTGCATCGTGGAAATAATCTAGATAAGACTCATCTTCGATCGCGGGTTCTTCAGTAGCAGCAACTGCAAGCCGTTGCAAATTCTGAGAACTCTTGCGAGAAGACAATTGAGGCGATCGGCTATTCATAGGCTGGCAGTCATTTACGGCGATCTTACGGTGGTTTTCAGAGAGAGCAACTTAGAACAACTCTAAAAAACCGCTATTGCTGTCAATCATAATCGCTAAAATCCCTAGATCCTGAGCCGTTGAATCTGGGTTTCGTTACTCCTTACCCGATGCGATCGCTGACTTAGCCGTTGGGCGATCGTTTCCAGCTAAAAGTTCTAGGATTAAAAGTAAGGATGGGGAGCGGTCTGACCAGCGAATTTAGGGACTAAATTTAGCAGGGAGGCGTATGCTCCTAACCCCTTCCGTCCGTTCCCTACTTTTCTGGTGCCGATGACTGACGTTCCTGCATCTCAAGATTCGTCCCTGTCTGATTTACCCGATCGCCTGATCAAACATGCTGTTCGCTATACCGATCACCAGCGAGTCAACCGGGATGACCTGACTCCCATGATTCGACATTACGTGGAGATGAAAGATCAGCATCCCAATGCCTTGCTCCTGTATCGAGTCGGAGACTTTTTTGAGACTTTCTTTCAAGATGCCATCACCATTTCGCGGGAGTTAGAACTGGTGCTGACGGCCAAAGATGCTGGCAAAGAGGTGGGCAAAGTACCGCTGGCCGGGATTCCCCACCATGCTCTCGATCGCTACTGTGCTCTGCTGGTAGAAAAAGGCTTTGCCGTTGCCATTTGTGACCAAACCGAAGACGCTGCCGATGCTCAGGGTCGCTTAGTCCAGCGGGAAGTAACCCGTATTATTACGCCTGGTACCATTCTGGAAGAGGGGATGCTGAATGCCCGGCGCAACAACTATCTGGCTGCTGTGGTGATCACTGGAATCCATTGGGGGCTGCGATCGCCGATGTTTCCACTGGAGAATTCTTAGCCACCCAAGCCACGGTCTAGACCCGTTAACCCAAGAGCTATTGCGGTTGCAGCCCTCTGAGGTGCTTGTGCCGACTAATGCCCCGGATCTGGGCGGCTTGCTACGACCGGGTGAGAAGTCTAGCCACCTGCCCGACTGTCTGCCCCCACAATTTTGCTACACGCTGCGATCGCAAACGCCCTTCACCCTACCGGAAGCTCGCCAACGCATCCTAGAAAGGTTTCGAGTCCGATCGCTGGAAGGGTTTGGCTGCGAACATTTGCCCCTGGGCACGCGGGCAGCAGGAGGCTTGCTGGAATATTTAGAAGACACTCAGCGAGAAAGCAAGCGCAAAGCCGAAAATCCTGCTGCGGTGCAGCAAATCCTGCTTCAGCCTCTCTGTACTTACATGCTGACCGAGTATCTGGTGATTGATCACCAGACGCGCCGCAATTTGGAGATTACCCAAACCGTCAGAGATGGCACCTTTCATGGCTCTCTACTGTGGGCGATCGACAAAACTGTGACGGCCATGGGTGGACGGGCCTTGCGTCGTTGGCTCTTGCAACCCCTGCTGCAAGTTGCAGCCATTAGTGCCCGCCAAGACACCATTCAAGAACTGATCGAGAATGGCTCTTTGCGGGAAACGCTCCAGCAGTTGCTCAAGCAAATCTATGACTTGGAACGGCTGACGGGTCGGGCTGGATCGGGCACGGCCAACGCTCGTGACCTGGTGGCGCTAGCAGATTCTTTATTAAAACTGCCAGATCTGGCAGAAATCGTAGCCTCTGGAACGTCGCCTTATCTGCAAGCCCTACAAACAGTACCACCCCTGTTGACGCAGCTAGGACAGCACCTGAAAGCGCATCTGGTTGAAAATCCACCGCTCTACTTAACAGAGGGGAACTTAGTTCGAGCCGGGATTGACGACCCCCTCGACTGCCTGCGTCAGCAAATTGCAGCCGACGAACAATGGATTGCCCAATTAGAAGTGAGCGAACGTCAGCGCACAGGTATTTCTAATCTGAAAGTGGGCTATAACAAGACCTTTGGCTACTACATCAGCATTTCTCGCTCTAAATCGAGTGACATAGTACCAGAAGGCTACACCCGCAAACAAACGCTGACCAATGAGGAGCGCTACATTACCACGGAACTCAAGGAAAAGGAATCTGCCATTCACCTGGCTCGTGAAGCAGTGAACAAGCTAGAGTACGACATTTTTGCCAACTTGCGGATAGAAGTTGCCGCACAGGCAGAAGCAGTGCGGCAAGCAGCCAAGGCGATCGCGGCTCTGGATGCACTCTGTGCGCTGGCTACGGTCGCTGCGGTGCGAGGCTACTGTCGTCCTCAAGTGGTTGCCACCCGCGAAATTGCCATTCTGGATGGTCGCCATCCTGTGGTGGAACAATCGCTGCCAGCCGGTTTCTTTGTTCCCAACTCGGCCGATTTGGGTAAAACTAGCAGCCTGGGTAAAACTAGCAGCCTGGGTAAAACGAGTAGCCTGGGCAAACTCAAGCGCCAGCCAGCCCCGATCTCATTATCCTGACTGGCCCAAACGCCAGCGGCAAAAGTTGCTACTTGAGGCAGGTTGGCTTAATTCAACTCATGGCACAGGTCGGCAGCTTTGTGCCAGCCCAATCCGCCGTGTTGGGCGTGTGCGATCGCATCTTCACCCGTGTTGGAGCCGTGGACGACCTGGCAACCGGGCAGTCTACCTTCATGGTGGAAATGAACGAAACGGCCAATATCCTCAACCATGCCACTGCCACCTCGCTGGTGTTGCTAGACGAAATTGGGCGCGGCACCGCCACCTTTGATGGCCTGTCGATCGCCTGGGCTGTGGCCGAGCATCTCGCGACTGAGATCACTGCTCGTACCATTTTTGCTACCCACTACCACGAACTCAACGAGTTGGCTTCTATCCTGCCCAATGTAGCCAACTATCAGGTGACGGTAAAGGAATTACCCGATCAAATTATCTTCTTGCACCAGGTTCACCCCGGTGGAGCCGATCGCTCCTATGGCATTGAAGCCGGACGCCTAGCGGGACTGCCTGCTTCTGTGATTCAGCGGGCTAAACAGGTGATGAACCAAATTGAAAAGCACTCCCATATTGCAGTGGGGCTACGGCGGAGCCATAGCGAAACAGATACAGGGACAGATGCCGTGGAGGAAATTGGTGGCGATCGCTTGAAAGAAAGCAACGGGCGCAACAAATGGAAATCGATGACTCCTCCAACTGGACAGTTAGATATTTTTCGTCAATCTTCCCAAGCTGAAGGCAATCCGTCAGAAGTTGAATGACTGGGAAGTACAACATTTGATGTCATTTGACGTAGGGAAAATCGTACAGGATACTTGAGAAGCCCCATCTGCGCTTTATCTAGGGTTTCTACTGGCACAACCATCAAGAAATTTATGAACAGCTTATCTAAAGACTTACTCGGACTGGAAATCTTGGGTTTAGGAATTGTGGGAGCGATCGCGCTTTCTGCCCAACCCATTGCAGCTTATCCGCTTTTCGTCGGGGACAATGGCGCTGAAACCAGGCAGCCTGACTCCAGCACGCTAGCAAATTCTCGTAACAATACTCCGGGCAATACTCTGGGCAATACTCCAGACAACACTCCAGACAACACTCCAGACAGAGAGCGAAGAGCCTTCTATAACAGTTCCTATGACTATTGGGATGCACGGGTGCTGGCAGAGTATTGGGGGCAAACTACAGATGAAGCCAAGGCCCGCATCGGTCGGAAGATTTTGTGGGGTCAAGAAGACGTTGCCATTCTCGATCAGTTTTTGGTAGACGCTCGAATCCAACACCTCCAGTCGATCGCCCCTGACACAGAACTCGCCACCTACACGTTTTATTTAGAGTCGAGATACACTTACAACGATGCTGAAGCCCTGGCAAAATTTTGGGGAGATGCCTCACCTAGGGATGCCAAATTGCGGATTGAACGCAACTTAACCTTGGGCAACCCAGAAATAATTGATGCAGCGCTGGATATGGCTCGCCCCTAGAGCAGGATGGTGAATTCAGATCTGCCTGATTTAAGTTGGCGCATTGGGGTTGAAATTGAGCTATTAGCGCCGAGAGGACTGAGTAGACAGGATTTGGCCGAAGCCATTGCTCGATCTTCGAGTGGTTCTGTTCGTCGCTACTTTCATCCTCAGTCAGAGTTGAGCAAAGTTCCTGGAGCTCCCGTTTTGATAATCTCACATTGGGGTTTGAGGCAATCGATGCTCAGGGGCAGTGGATTGCTCAATGTGTTGACGATCTAACCTTGCAAGAAGATTTAGATAAAACTCAGGAACCGCAGCCAGGATGGTATCGGATCGTTAGCGATGATGCACGGTTTCTACAGCTAATTTGCTATCAGGCAGATGCGGCGGCTCCTCTGTCTGAAGTGCTTCAACCGATCGCTCACTTGTTTGGCACAACGGCTAAAGTGGGTTTAGGGAACATGGTACGAGTTGCTGATGCAATGGGCCATACCATCGCAATTGCGGCTCCGTTACCGGGTGAAAGAGAACGCCCCTGTGAACTGATTACTCCGCCAATTGATACCGATCATTTACATCGGCTAGAATCGCTTTTGAGAATTGCTCGTTCTCTGGGTTTTACTGCTCCCATAGAAGGAGCAATACATCTCCATTTTGATGCAACACCTCTGTACTCAGCCCAGGTGTTGTCCAATCTGGTGAATTTGATGTGGGCCTATGGCAGAAATCTCCGGAGGTTGGTAGGTACGAATCCCAAATGTCGCCGTCTGGGAAGTTGGCCCGACTCATTAATCAACCTGGTTCAGGAACCTGAGTTTCGATCGCTCTCTTGGTCTGAAGCTCAGATCTTGCTGGCGCAACTAGAACTCACTAAATATTGTGACTTTAATCTGAAAAATATTGTTCATCCCGTTACTAATAAATCTACATTTGAGGTGCGAATTTTCCAGTTTGGCTGGAAAGTCAGCCCATTATTGCGGCAGCAGCCCTCATCGAAGCCATCTTGCGACAGGCAATTACCACAGAAAACATATCCTACAGAGCACCTTTAGAATGGCGTGGCGTGACATCATTTTTGGATGAGCTACCTTTGTCTACACGGTGGCAAAGCATTTGGCGATCGCTATCATCGTCATCATTCAAAGCCGAATAATGTAGCTTCGTAGATCGCCAATTCAGTACCAACTGAAACCCAGCTTCAGCAAGGACTTAATCAAAGTCGGGTTTGAATCTAACCAAGAAAACTAAACACGACACTGTAAAAGCCGTCCTTTGGGGTATGCCTTTTGCACCTGTGCTTGGCGTTGCTCATTGGACTGACCGTAAGTTGATAGGTTCTGAATCACGGTAGGAATAGGCGGTGAGGACAAGACTTCCTGTCCTAAATTGCTAAATAGGACGACTGTTTTTAGGTGCAACTGACGCCATTGATGCTGATGATACAGATCGGTGTAGGTCTGCGAAATCTGTTGCCACTGATCGGCAGGGCAATAGCTGCGATCGATCAACACAGTCATGCTTGGGATGGCAAAGAGCCAGCGAATCAGCAAGCCAGCGAGTAACAATGCTAGCCAACTCAGCCCTAGCGTTTTGAAAAGACGCTTGTTGAGATTCATAATTTGGGTGGCTTCAAAATGACTGGATCAGAAAAGTAACTAGATCAGAGACTGGATCAGAGATTTGTTTGGAACAAGTCCTTGAGTAGAACTTGTACTTTTCGGGTGTGCCTTCGTAAACACTGCCTTCTCGAATGGCGGCGATCGCCTCTAACTCCTGTTGATTCACTTCCCCATAGGCAATCGGATAAATCCTCACACCGCTGTACTTAATCACATCCTTAATTTGTGTAAAATTAAGTCCATCAGTTCGTTCTCCATCCGTTAGCAACAGCAGGTAAAACTTTCCCTTTGGATCAGTTTTTTGTTTTTCCATCAGATCTGCCAATCCAATAGCTAGCCCGTCATAGAGCGCTGTTGCCCCATCTGGTTGAAGTTGGTCAATAGCAAAAAACAAACGCTTTTGTTCCAGCTTATTGAAGGGAGCGAGGCTAAGGCGACGAGTAGGGCGATCACTAAACGTCACCAACCCAACCTGATTACCCTGGTTAATTTGCTGGCTGGCAAATCGTAGCGCTGCTTGAACTGCGGGTAGACGATTATTTTGCTGCATAGAACCGCTCGTATCTACGACCAGTTCCATGTAGACAGTTTGTCCACCATCTTTGCGCTGTTTCCAGAGAGATTGGGCTGCTTTCAGCACTTTCCCAGATGGCAGCGGTGGGAAGCGACCTTGTTTGAGATAATCGGTTGGTTCAAATCCTTGTTGTTTTGCCAGTTGTTGCATGGATGCAGAAGTCGTAAATGCAGCAAACTTCTGAAGTGCTTCGCGTTCAGAGGCAGTATTCCACTCAAACCCCACCATTGGCGATGTTTCAGGAACACCAAAGGGAATGTAAGCCAACTGTTCAAATCCGGGCTGTTTTTTCAAAGTGACATAGCTTTGATAGGCCATGACGATCGCCTGAAACTTTTGGGGATCGCGAATCCAAATTTGTTTCAAGTCCAGGTAAGTGGGCGTTGTTAAAGCAATTTGCTGCTGGAAAGTGCTAAAGACAGAATTGGCTTGAGGAGACTGTAACTCAGCTATGGTTAAAGGTTTGCCATCTTGAGCATGACCTGCCGATCGCCAAAGCAGGGTGTACAAAAATTCAACGCCGATGAAGCAATATAGGGATTGGCATAGCCCACTTTGATTTTGCCTGCCAGAATCGCATCCACCAGACGATCAAACGTTACTTCTCCACCCTGGGCTATCTCTTGATACACCTGTGGCTGTAGGGCAAAAATCGCTTGATTGGGAGCTAATGCAGGCGTGATAGTTTGCATCGGCAACCCCTCAGCTTTCAGTAGCTCTAACCACAGTGAGTTTGCTGGCGTATAGCCTGCGGGTTTGCCTTTTCTGGCAGCTAAAATCTGTGCACCTAATCCCGAAGGGATATTACGAATGCCGACTTGAATCACTTCTCCAGAACTCAGCTTTTGCCGTTGCTGATTAAATTTTTCAACGACATCAATCAACCACCGTTCATCCTGTCGTTCCCCATTCGCTTTTTCGGCTGAGCTATAGATTTCGATCTGCACAATGTTGGGATCTTGAGTGGGTGCGGCACCATATAAGGGAAAGGTATTTGGATCGGGCACAGAATCGGTCAACGATGGAATCACAACATTATCGGCTTCTGTATCAGAGATAAACTGCGAATCTACTGAAATATTGGGCAAAAGCGTTTGTGAAAGATAGCGATCGGCACTTTCAAAGGAATTGATTGATGCAGAGCAGGCATGTGGAAGACTGAGGCATAGCCCGATCGCTAGCCAAAATATAAACCATCCCTTTTTCATCCTTGTTTAATCTCCTAAAATTCCTTTTTCGTTTTCATAAATCAGTGTTTGCAAGCGAGTTGAGATGATATCAGGAGAGGTGAGTGAACGTCGTTCTAGAGTTTCAAAGGCAATTTGGTCGCGCAACTCCTGAAGTTGATCATGAGTTTGCTGAAGTCGGGACAGGCTGGTTTTCAACTGGTGTTGTGCCAATTCTCGGTAGCGAGGTGTTTGTACTTGTTGAGTCACCTGTAGTGCCTGCACCAGTTGATCTATTAAATCGAGAACGGTATGCAAAGTTTCCAGCAGATCGGGAATCAAGGTAGATTCCTGTTGGGCAATTTGGGCGGCAATCTGCTGAATGGCTTGAGCCTGTTGCTGAACAGATTGCCACTGAAGTTGAGCAGCATCCGGAATTCGATTGGTTAAAAAGCTAATGTGACTCAGAAAAACATCCGCCTGTAGCAAGTTGGCAGAATGGGCTGAATGGGCGGTTGCTTGAGATCGGAGTTGGGTATACCAGGCAGCGATCGCCACTCCAACAATCACTGCACCACTCACCACAACGATCAGTCGAATTCCCAACCACCCCACAAAAATCGTAACTACTCAGCCGTAGGAACTGGAGAGATAGAAGCGCCCATCAATAATTGAACGATTGCGTCTAAAATCTTACACCCTTGTTTTCTCAGGGTGGATAAATACCCCCGAATGCGACAGAACAT
>JAAUOQ010000049.1 GCA_012034795.1 Leptolyngbyaceae cyanobacterium CRU_2_3 | reverse complement strand
CATCATGCGTCAAGATCAGGCTCGCTATCGCGCTCTGACTCACCCGCCTGGGCATTCGCGGTTAATTCCCTATCAAGCAGCCTATGTCCTCTCCATCACAACCGAATTCCCAGAACTCCGCCTCCCAAGAAGCGACTGAGCCAATTTCTCACCCTGGTGCTCATATGACTCAGCGACAGTCTTTGCCCTTTGAGCCCAAGAATCGTAAGCCAGCGATTGGCAAAGCCGCCAATCAACCCCTTTCCAAGCCAGCCACAACCTCTGCTGTCAAGCCATCAAAAAAATAGTCAGCCAGTCGCAAGACTGAGTCTGGCATTCCAGAGGCAGTCAGTCGCCGCATGGTATGGCGAATGGGTCTATTTTGCGGGATTCCGTCTGCCTTGGGCATGTTGACGTTTATTGTCAGCTACTTGCTTGTCAACAATGGCACCCATTTGCCAACCTATGCTGTGTTTCTGGTTAGCTTAGGTTGGTTTGGTCTGGGTGTGTTGGGATTGAGCTATGGTGTACTCTCTGCTTCGTGGGATGAAGCAGTGGTTGGCAGTAGGCTGGGTTGGGCAGAGGCTACAACTAACTGGGGACGTATGCGAGAAAACTGGCGGTTGAACGCTGAGCAAGCCAAAGCAGCAAAAGTAGAATTGAAGAAATCTAAGCCTGACCCAAAAAGTTAAACTCCCAGGAGCGCAGCATGATCGTTGTCATGAAAATTGGCACCCCTGAAGCAGAAGTAGCTCGTTTAAATGAGGAGTTTCGTACTTGGGGGCTAACGCCAGAAAAAATTGTGGGCAAACACAAGACGGTCTTGGGCTTAGTGGGCGACACCGTAGATCTCGATCCGCTCCAGCTTCAAGACCTTAGTCCTTGGGTTGAGCAAGTCCTTCGAGTGGAAAAGCCTTTCAAGCGAGTTAGCCGCACCTTCCGCCAAGGAGAGGCGAGTGAAGTGATGGTGGCTACCCCGGATGGCCCTGTTACCTTTAGCGAAACTTCTCCAGTGGTGGTGGTGGCAGGGCCCTGCTCCGTAGAAGACGAGTCAATGATTATTGAAACGGCTTTGCGGGTGAAGGCCGCTGGCGCTCAGTTTTTAAGAGGTGGGGCCTACAAGCCTCGCACCTCACCCTATGCGTTTCAGGGGCATGGAGAAAGCGCTTTGGATTTGCTGGTAGCCGCCAGAGAAGCAAGCGGGCTGGGCATTATTACTGAGGTAATGGATACGGCTGACTTAGACAGAATTTCTGCAATTGCCGATGTGGTTCAGGTCGGTGCTCG
Source organism: Leptolyngbyaceae cyanobacterium CRU_2_3 (assembly GCA_012034795.1). Taxonomy (GTDB): domain Bacteria; phylum Cyanobacteriota; class Cyanobacteriia; order Elainellales; family Elainellaceae; genus Drouetiella. The sequence goes on along the minus strand of JAAUOQ010000049.1, from coordinate 13,284 downwards.
CAATATGCAAAATTTCTCGTTGCTCAAAAAGGTGGGTAGTCAAGATAAGCCTGTGCTGTTGAAACGGGGTATGTCTGCTACGATTGAAGAGTGGCTGATGGCGGCTGAATATATTTTGGCTGCCGGAAATTCTAACGTGATTTTATGTGAGCGGGGCATCCGCACGTTCGATCGCCAATATGCCCGAAATACGCTGGATCTTTCGGTAATTCCCGTGTTGCGGGCGCTCACCCACTTGCCGATCATGATTGATCCAAGTCACGGTACGGGTAAAGCAGAATATGTACCTTCAATGGCGATGGCAGCGATCGCTGCGGGTACAGACTCACTCATGATCGAGGTTCATCCCAACCCAGCTAAAGCTTTATCTGATGGTCCACAGTCCCTCACGCCTGAGCGCTTTGATCGGCTAATGCGGGAGGAGCTACCTCCGATCGGGCAAGCGGTTGGGCGCTGGAAGTAGGCGATCGCTGTAAATTAAGCTGTAAACTAAATTGAGTTTAAGTTAAGGTCTGGGGATCTTCAGCTTGGCTCACACCCAAGTCATCTAACTCGTTTTCCATGCTCTGCAAAAGCTGGCTCAGTGCAGGCAGTACCTCAAACTTAGCTCCTGCCAGTCCGGGTTCTGAATGCGCCCGATCGCGAATCTCCTTGAGCTTATTTTGCAATTGCCTGGCAATTCCCATCGCATCCCGCTCTAGTTTAGTCACCTGCTGCTGTTGATAAAATTTTAATGCAGCTCCCCGCAAGACTTGTAACGTTGCTTCTTCCCCGTAGTTACCTGCCATAAACCGGAAGCGTAGCAGCACTCTAGCGCGATCGTATAAGTATTCTGCCTCTGCCTGCCTGGATTGCTCGATTGATTGTTTGGGTAAATGCGCCACTTGCTTCAACTCGTCAAGTAAGCCTTGAAAAACGGAGGTTGGTAACTTTTCTAAGACAGATTGTAACACCCCGTTTTGGCTCCAAAGTACTCGTCCAGAATGGGCGTGAGACTCAAAGTAAAGTCGGCCAATACCGCCCACTAATACTCGTGCCAGTAGCTCTTGTAGCATGGTTTGAGGCGGTAGCCCCATGAGGGCATCGACGGAACTGGGCAAGTAATTTGCCTGAATGTCCAAAACAGGCACTTCCTTAATGAGATCCGCGATTCCTGGTAGAGAACTTTGGCTGGGTAGCCGCTGAGTTTTATCTAAACTGCTGGGTGAATGATGGGATGGCGGTGAATGACCAGGTGGCTTGACCTCATGCTGATCCAGTGAATTTTCTTGAGACGCTGATGCTTGAGCCATTGCCTCTAAACCAACCTTATCTTTTTGGGATGAGGGCAGCGCAGAGGGCGATGGCGAAACTTTGGGAATTGGCAGAGATTGGGGAGGCGGAATTGTCTCTGGCAGATTTACCTCATTGGACTCGTGAAGATCCACTAAATTGAGGTCTTCTGGGCTATCTACGATAAAGGTATTGCGATCGTTAGCCGCCTCAGAGCTAACTCGTGTACGGGCAGAATGGCGATAGTGCCCATAGCTAAATAGTTCCTGTCGCTTTTCTGTGGCTTGTTTCTCGCCAACATAGTTTAAGTAAGCTGTCAGCACAGCTTGCAAAGTTTCCGAGGAAATTTGGCGCGGAACTAGTGAATAATTGAGATAAGAAACAATGCGGCGAACATATTCTGAAGCAGGCGTATCTTCTGGGCTAACCATGCCCAAGTTCAGGCGGCTCCCTTCTAAAAACAGGGGTAGAACCTGATAATAGAGGCAGGCTTCAAAGGGCAAAATGCCGTCGATCAAAATAAACATTTGATGGACATTTAGGCGATCGACCCAGTCCCCCTGAAACCGGGATAGGATTTGCTGCTGCATTGCACTAGAGGGAGGAGAACCGGAGCGGTCGTCTAGGGGAGACGCCATAGCTAGCTAAAATTATTTGATTGAATAACTAAATAATATTGGGTTTGATTTTATAACTCTCAGAGGAGTGGGCTACCGCTAGAGCTGAAAATCAAACATTACCAAGATTCTAAGCTTAGAATCTTTAATTCAGAGTTCCCAGATTAACCTTGTTTGCGCATGAGCTTGATCAATATTTTAAGAAGTCGTCCGAAAGTGGGTGCTTTTGCAATCTGGTAGATGAGCCGGGTAGATAAGTTCAGTGTAGATCAGGAACTCTAAATCTGAAGTTTGAGCCTGAAGATGGAGTTATTTCAGACTTCAGAGGTTACTCCGTATTTCCTGGGCAACTAGGTAAAGTTTACTCCATTCTCCACTGACCTGATTAATTTTCAAGTTCAAATCTTTGGCAATGGCTTCCAGACGCTGTCCAGATTTCAGCCGATCAAGCAACTGTTGTTGAAATGGCGTCAAGCCTGTCCAAAACTTTTGCCATTGTTCTGGAGTTAACCCCAAACTGTGCTCGGTAAGTGAAGCACCCAACCAAGCTCCCACCAATTCGGGCTGGTGCTTAAATCCAAACACACGAATGGCATGGTAGTTAATTTTCTCTCGAAGTCGATAGACCTGTTTAATGGGTAGATTGAGCGCTTGAGCGATCGCTTCCTGTGACTGACCTTGCAAGTGCAGTTTAAGCCACTCTGCTGCTGTAGGTTCTACTTGCTCCTGTAAGTATACGGCAAACTCCTGAATCACTTTTTCCCGAAGCATCTGTTGCTCCTCCCAGGCTTGCATATCCTGATACTGAGCAACGGCCTGGGCATCCAGCAAGCTGACTGGATTATCGGCTTCGTCGGGCGTAATTTCTTCAGAGACCAAGCGAATCAGATCGCCAGTAGGTACCTGCGTCATGCCGCCGCGCTGCGATCGCCGCAGATAGTTAACAAACCGATAAACTAGCAGAGGCTGATTCCGGATGGGTCGCAGACAGTATTCCTCAATGCTAGCCAACATCAAGGCATTCCGTAGTCGAGGATCAGCAGTGCATTGTCCGATCCAGGCAATCTGTTGGCGCATGTAGGTGTCGCTCTGCATTAACTCCTGAATGACTTCTTGTAAGACATCTATGACCGTGCGGCGCGATCGCGGGACAGTGCCACCCAGGTGCGAATTTTGCTACGAATCAGGAATAGGCTACTGAGCCGCTGTAGTAACTGACGGTAAGCTCGCTCTGGTGGCACACCCAAATAACGCTGTTGCAAAATGCGATAGCGATAGTCCATCGCTTGCTGGGTGACGGCAAACTGGGCAGTGAGCAACTCTTCCAGCCGCTGCGGGTTTTCGCCTAACAGCCAGGAAATTACGCTGTCTTGATCGGCAGACGACAAACTTGGGCAGCCGATTTGAAGCTGCGATTGCCAATCTTGCCTAAGTTTCTCAACCACTGCCATTGAATCGCTAATCCTTGATGCGTCGATTTCCTGAGCTATAGATATCTGGTAGGTACAGTCATTTCAAATAGTTTTTAATCAGAGAGATTGGGGGAGCAGAACCCTGTGGATCTGATCAATCCAAATAAGCATCGCCGTATCTATTTATATCTATTTCATTAAAGTGTCGCTCAACTTCTCCATTAAAAACATCTTTCATCCTTCACCTGACTCAATTGCTGCTACTAAACTTTGGAGCGTTTCTGTGAGCTGCTTCAGGCGCTCTAGAGCAGAATCATGATTTTCTGCGAGTGTTTGTACTGCGTCACTCAGGGCAAAAATTTGATAGCCCTGTTGCTGCACCTGAGAAGCCAGAGTATCAACTTGCACAGCGAGTTTGTCAACTGTTTCGGTTGTGGCTAGTACGGCTTCTCCAATTTGCAGGACAATGGATTCTAAATGATCGATTTGAACTTCCACTCCCCAAACGCCCTTATGTTGAATCTGAGCAGCTTTAAAAAAGCATACGTTTAAGCCTACTGTATTGTGCAGCATCCGTGATCAAGGATGGAGCGCTAGGGCTGTACAAACCAGTTCTCGATTTATGTGCAGCCTCTTAATATTGCCAGCCTTATAGAAAAATGCTTCTGGCGCTAGCGCTCTACGTTTGCAATCTGACGATAGCTGAGCAACCAACTGACGATCGTCGCTCGGCGAGTCTTACGAGGAACTAGTTCATTGATCTTATAGCCCTCAAAGCCAAGATTTTCTTTCAAGAGCTGCTTATGCTCTTGAGGGATAGAGCGGGTTAGTTTCACGCTGGCTGGGCGGCTCTCAATGAAATCAGGCGGCTCTGGATAGTCTGATTGCCACTCTGCCTTAACTGCAGTTGCATCCCACCGGTTGAGGCGATCGTCGTATCGGTAACCTAAATGATACCAAACGAGTTGATTAACCGTGGCATCCTCAATTTGGTCTTGCAAGATTGCCCAGAAAGTACTTTCTGTGAGGGGAGGTAAATCAGCCATAGCAATAGGGAGGGCGTAAATGGGACAATGACCGGTACTCAATGAAAATGACCCAGAGGAAGGACACTGTAGAAATCGTCACAGCACTATAAAAAATTCCAGATTGCTTAGGCACACTTTAAACTAAAAGTAGCGTTTAACTGTCTCTGCCCTGCAACCCGGTTGTGGGGCTTTTTATTTTGTATGACTAAAATAACGAAATACCGCAGAACTGGGGTATTTCGGTCTAGTGCCGGAGTCAATTTTTTATCCTAGAACTGTTCCAGAAGAACCTCAATTGCCTCAAAAGACGGGCTAAAGTGCAGCAAAAGTTTAGGAGATGATGCCGTGAAAATTGTTTGGGAACACAGTATATACGTGGGCAATGCCCCCGTGTTCTGCTCAATTTGTGGTGGTCGATCTTATCCGGTTCGCAGCAAACGCAATCAGCTTTTGCTGGCAGTCATCTACGACAAATCTGGAGTAGTCCAAGGTGAAGCCTGTCGAGATTGTGTGGTAGCAGGTGCCAGTGGCATCAAAGCCAGGTTGCAGGAACGGATTAAATCTCTTCAGGACAAGATAGAAGAGCTACAAGATCTAGCGATCGCAGACATTGAAACCCCAACCCTAGAACAAGAATTTCAGATCCATCAACAGGATGCATCTTGAGCTACCACACTTCCAGCCGGTTTGCGAGTCAGCCGGTGACATCTTCTAAAACCGATCGCTACGCAGGCTAAATTCGTCGCGATACAAACGCAGCCTAGTGCAGAGAGGATATAAGTGGGAGCCATTACCACACCGATTGTCCACCAGGTAATAACATGCAAAATTAAAATGAGCGCAAACGCGATGGCGATTGCTGCCATGCCCTGCACATAGGCAAATGGACGGCGAAACCCGACCCAAAGCATTGTTTGTAAAGTTGCTAACAGATTGGCAGGCACCAGCACTGCACAGATAGCAATACAGTGAATGCGAGAAAATTCAAATACAGCAGATATATCAAGCATTTAGAACTGAGATATCAAGGGTATTGAATTTAGCATAGCTGCTAGAAGCAAGCCAGGGAGACTTTCTACTGCCTTTAAACAGATTGATGTACTTTAAAGCTTGTCTTTCAAGGATTTGGCAGTTCCAGAATTATTGTTAATTTTTTTAAATTAAGCAAGTGGATGGGAACCTTGTGCTGCGGATCTCGTCTTCATAGGGGGGTTCGCGCGACTATGAAAGTGCAGTGAGGGGAAGATTGGGTGAACGGCAGCGTAGATTGCCAAGGTCGCCAAAGAACAGTTTGGAGGTTTGGACGATAGGTTGGAAATGTTAGGGTTTTCTGATGCTGCGAAAAAGCTGGCGAAAAGAGTAACTAGTGGTACAGAGCTTCAGTTTGATTCTGATCAGATTTAAGTCAATGATTATGGGCGCTTAGTATCTCTCACTTAGCATCTATCTTCTGTCTTCGAGGGTTATTCTGGATTCAAGCTAAGTTAGGAGTCTCAATCAGTGATTCATTAATATTCCGTTGGACTATCCATTCTAGGATTAACATCAACTTGCGGTATCAATTCATACGTGCTTATACGGTTCACCCTGTGATTGTTGCTATTAATCCCTGTTATTACTCTCCATCATCCTGTTGAGGTACTTCCATGACGACTATTTCGCCGTTGGACAGTCAAAAAGCACGAAAAAAATCGGGGCAAGCCCGGTTTTCTCGTCCCCAATTTGGCACGTTGGTCATGTTGGCTGTGGTCATACTTTCAGGGGCGATCGTCGCGGCCTGGTTCGCCGGGCAAGGAACCATCAGCGAAATTTTTTCTTACATTAATGAACTACAAAACCAGCCTCCTCTCTGGCTAGAAGTCCCCATGGTAGCGGGAGGCTATCTGATCTTTCCGACTGTGGCGCTATTTTTGATTGTGCTCCTGGTCATGCGAATATCACCCCAGCCGCTTCCTTGGTCGCGATTTGTCGTTGTTGGGATTTTGCTGGCGCTCACTATTCGCTATTTACTGTGGCGATCGCTCTCCACCCTCAACGTCAGTACAGCGATGAACGGTGTCTTTAGCATGGGGCTATTTATGTTGGAACTGCTGATGTTGACTAGCAGCACTATCCAACTTTTTCTGATGTTGCGAGTCCGCGATCGCGCCGTGAAGCAGATTGGCTAGCCATGGATGTGATCAGAAGGTCGGTTTAGCCCTACTGTTGATATTTTTATCCCTACCTACAATGAGCCGCTGTTTATCTTACGGAGAACAGTGATGGGTTGCCAGGCGATCGATTATCTTTGGAAAACAGTTTATTTGCTGGATGATACTCGCCGCCCTGAGATTGAAGCACTGGCCAAAGATTTGGGTTGCGAATACCTGACTCGTCCAGATAACCAGCACGCTAAAGCTGGGAATCTCAACCATGCGATCGGCAAGACTCAGGGCGATCTACTGGTGGTGTTTGATGCAGACTTTGTGCCCACCACTAACTTCCTGACTCGCACCGTCGGATTTTTCCAGGACGCGCAAGTGGCCATGGTGCAAACGCCTCAAAGTTTTTATAACTCCGATCCGATTGCTCGCAATTTGGGGCTAGAGAATGTCCTCACCCCCGAAGAAGAAGTATTCTATCGACAAATTCAACCCATTCGGGATGGTGCAGGAAGTGTTATTTGCTCTGGGACTTCCTTTGTGGTACGACGAAGCGCTCTGGAAGACGCAGGCGGATTTGTCACAGATTCCCTGAGTGAGGACTACTTTACTGGAATTCGGCTCTCAGCACAGGGCTACCGGCTGATTTATCTGGACGAAAAGCTGAGTGCAGGCTTAGCCGCAGAAAATATTGCGGCCCACGCCGTTCAGCGATTGCGCTGGGCACGCGGCACATTGCAAGCCTTTTTTATTAAAGCTAACCCATTAACCATTGAAGGGCTAAATCCGCTACAGCGCCTGGCCCATTTAGAAGGCTTGCTGCACTGGTTTACCAGCATTTCGCGAGTGGGGTTTATGTTTATGCCGCTAGCCTACTCGTTTTTGGGTGCTATTCCCCTGAGAGCGACCTCCGCAGAACTACTCTACTTTTTCTTGCCTTATTACCTGGTACAGGTTTCGGTTTTCTCGTGGCTCAACTACCGATCGCGTTCTGCCCTGCTTTCAGATATCTATTCGCTGGTGTTGTGCTTTCCACTGGCAGTAACAGTGATCCAGGCAATGCTGAATCCCTTTGCCCGTGGCTTTAAGGTCACACCCAAAGGTACAGCCAGCGATCGCTTTTCCTTCAACTGGAACTTGGCATGGCCGCTGCTGCTGCTGTTTGGCGCCACTGCAATTAGTCTTTGGGTTAACTTTGGACTGTGCATGATTAACGGAGCCTGGACTGTGTCCCCCGAAGTGGCAGAACAAGTCAAGGGGCTTGGCTTAGGCTGGATTTGGAGCAGCTATAACCTGATCATGATTGGGATTGCCCTGCTGATTCTGCTAGACGTGCCTCGCCCTAGCCCCTACGAGTGGTTTAATTTGCGACGCACCGTGAGATTGAAGGTTAAGCATTCAGAATCTGATGAAACTTTTTGTGGTATCACAACAATGCTGTCAGAAATTGGAGCTGAGGTGGCACTAACTCAGTCTGGCTTCCCAGCCTTGCTCCCTCCTACTGATTCAACGGCTTCTGTAGAAGAAGCATTACCTGTGACCTTAGAAATTCTAGAAACAGGGCTGGTGCTGTCTGCCAAAGTCACTCGGACTGATTTTGAGCATGAATTTCCCCTCGTGCGGCTGATGTTTGAAACCATTGAGTTACCGCAACAGCGAAAATTGGTAGAAATGCTATTTTGCCGTCCTGGACAGTGGAAAAATCGCTGTACTCCAGGTGAACTGCAATCGTTGTGGTTGCTCTTCCGAATTTTGTTACGGCCGAAAGTGCTGTTCGATCGCAAGGCTGATGTCAGCGCTGTCTCTGTCAGCCAAGTATAATGGATAGATTATTATCTGTATAGGTTGCTACTGTTTGCAGTGTGAACCCTAGTAGCAATTCCAAATCAGCTATATTCCGTCCATACCATCTAGATGAATATTTGCTGGATGGGATTGCTAATGCAACCGACTGATTATGAAACTCGCGAAACTTCGACTTTTAGGAACAACTGCCCTTACCATCATTTGTGTGAATCATTGGGGGCTGAGTTGGCAACCCCAAACTGATGGACAGCGGTGGAGTGCTCTGGGCGATCGGGCTGCGGCTCGCAGTTCGGGTGGGCGATCGCGCGGCGGTTCTTTCAGTAGACCTTCAGGAGGCAGTAGGTCATCCGGCTCTGCACCCCGCAGCAATCCTGCTCCTAATCCAGATCCGTACTATCCATCTTCGCGGTCCGTGCCGGTTCCCATTCCAGGCGGATATGGCGGGTACGGGTATGGGTTTGGCAGTGGATTTGGGTTTGGCTCGATCTTGCTGGTATTGCTGTTGGGGGGCGGGGTGATTCTGCCGATTATGTGGATCTATTTCATGCGATCGGCAGGCAGTAGATTGGACAAGGGCAACGGTTACGCCGCCAACAAAGAATTAGACAATGATATTGTTACTGTTACCCAGCTTCAGATTGCGCTGCTGGCTCAAGCTCGTGATATTCAGAACAGCCTGACCGAGCTAACTGCTAACGCTGATACTGAATCTCAGATGGGATTAAGCCAACTCCTTCAGGAAAGTGTTTTGGCACTGCTGCGTGCTCCTGAAAATTGGACGCATGTCCGTGCCATGGCTCAGGTTGTCAAGAGTCGCGAAGCAGCCAGCCAATTGTTTGAGAAGATTTCTATTGAAGAACGCAGCAAATTTAGCACCGAAACGCTATCTAACGTGGGTGGACGAGTGCGGCATCAGGCTTTGCCAACGAACGAAGACGACGCTCCAGCTTCTTATATTGTTGTCACCTTGATTGTAGGCACGGCAGACGATCGCCTGCTATTCGACGAAAAAATTTACGATTCTCAAGCACTTAAATCTGCACTGCAACGCCTTGGCAGCATCCCAGCCGATTACCTGATGGTATTTGAACTACTCTGGAGTCCTCAAGATGCAGCAGATAGCCTGACTTATGATGAACTTCTGACAGAATATCCAGGACTGGTGCAGATTTAGGAGCGTATCGCCTCAGTCCAGTTTGATATTAGGTGATCATTTCCAGACGAAGTGTCACTACCAATGAAACTGTAACGAATGATTGCAGGTAGCTAAACTCGTGAGTCAGTAGATTGATGTTCCTGACTCATCTTGCGGGTAGCATACTTCCCAAACAAGGGAAGTCGGAAGTCGGAAGTCGTTAACTTTGAAACCAGGCTGCTAGCGCCAACGCCAGCCCATCTGCTGCATCATCTGGTCTGGGGATGGCTGCCAAATTCAGTTCTCGCGCTACAGCTTCCTGAACCTCTTTTTTATCTGCATTGCCATAGCCCGTCAGCGCTTGCTTCACCTGAGCAGGCGTAAATTCCACGATGGGAACACGATACTGAGCCAAAACCAGCATGACTACGCCTCGTGCCTGAGCCACGGCAATCGTATTGCCCATTTTGTAGAAAAATAGTTTCTCGATCGCCACCAGATCGGGCTGCACTTGCTCTAGCAGGCTATGCAGATCATCGTGAATTATGCAGAGGCGATCGCCCACTTGAGTATGGGCAGGAGTCTGAATCACTCCAAAGTCCAGGGTTACAACCACTTCGGGCTGATCACGTCCCTGTGAAGCCTTGCAGAGCACCGCACCAAAACCCAAGGTTGCTAACCCTGGATCAATCCCCAAAATGCGTTTCTCCATAGGTAGTGTTGAACTTCGAGTGTTGAGTTAACTGTACTCAATATGTACTAATTTGCAACTCAAAGCCCAAAACTTCAATGAATATCTCACTTTTTACCATTCTGTACAGACTCTTGAGCAGGTTCCGTTAAGCCAAATACCTGGTTAAATACCTTGCCGACCTTATAGCCTGAATCAATTGATTCCAGCGGATCTTTGCGAAGACGATGGCGGAGTGCCATAACGATCACCCGCCTGATGTCCTCGACTGTGACTTCGGTGCGTCCATCTAGAGCAGTTAGGGCTTTGGCAGTGCGGTTGCTGACAATATCACCCCGCAGCCCATCCACATCTAACTCAGAGCAGACTTGCGAGATTTTGATCTTGAGGTCATGATCAATTTTCACCCCCTTCAAGCGCTGTTGAGCCCCAATCAAACGCTGTTGAAGTTCTTCTTGCTGAGGGCGATAGTGCTCCAAGAAAGCTTCTGGATCTTGGTCAAATTCCGACCGCTGCTCCACAATCTCTACGCGTAGTCCTGGGTCTTTGACAGTACGAATTTCGGCATGTAGCCCAAAGCGATCGAGCAGTTGAGGTCTCAGTTCGCCTTCTTCGGGGTTGCCTGAACCCACCAGCACAAACCGAGCCGGGTGGCGAATAGAAATGCCCTCTCGTTCTACGGTATTCCAACCAGAGGCGGCTGAGTCTAGTAAAACATCGACTAGATGATCATCTAGGAGATTGACTTCATCGACATAGAGAATGCCCCGATTGGCTTGGGCTAGCAGCCCTGGTTCAAAAGCTTTTACCCCTTCAGATAAGGCTTTTTCAATGTCTATTGTGCCGCAAACCCGATCTTCGGTGGCCCCCAGCGGCAGATCAATCATCGGCACTTTTTTTTGGGTCGTCTCGATCGCTACGCCTGCCTCTAGCTGCTGCTTGACGACATCGCTCATTAAGCCAGCATCAGTGGGGTGGCTATTGAAGGATCCCCTGACACGACCTCAATGGGAGGCAGCACATCGGCTAAGGCGCGAATGGTAGTAGATTTGCCTGTGCCGCGATCGCCCATGATCATCACCCCGCCGATTTTGGGATCAATCACATTCAGCAATAGCGCCAGTTTCATTTCTTCTTGACCGACAATTGCGGTAAAGGGAAAGACTGCACGACGGGTAATTTTTGGGGCGGCAACCGTAAAACTCACAGAGGTAAACCTAGGCTAACGAAAGATAAATCACTATCTCTCATTTTGACACAAGCCGGACGTCCAAAACCTGACTAATTCTCAGCGATTGCCGAAGCTTTTGCCAAAGCTGCTGCTTGGGTTCGCATCAAATCAATCTCTGATAGCGACCAGGGATGAGGTGATTGGCAGTGATGGGCTGCCAGCAATCCCCATAATCCTTTGGGAGTCAAAATGGGCACGACTAAGTTGGCGCGGACCGCCATTTCTCTGAGAAAATCACGATGGCACTCAGCAATTGGCTCGGTTTCAATATCAGCAATTGCCCGCGATCGCCCAGCTAAATACAGGGCTGCGTACTGCTCGTTGAAACATTCGTCTGGGCCAGTGGAGCCAAAGATGGAGTAGTTGGGAGTGCTGAGCGACTCAAACGTCACTTGCCCCTTCCAGTGACTGTAGAAGTAATACAAAACAACCCGATCAACCTGGAGCGCTTCTCGCAGGTAATTGGTGGTTTGCTGGACAAGATCGTCCCGCTGAATGGAGTAGGAGAGGCGATCGAGGATTCGTTTCAGGCTGGGGTCAGAAGACCGATCGGGAATCAACGGCAATGTGAGGTCAGACTCCGTATTATTCAGACTCTGTATTATGCGTATTCTGCAATCAGAAGCTATACCAACTTTTAATTGTATCGTGTGAGGGACTGGGTGAAATGTTCACCTGTTTACGAATCAGGCTGATACAATTGCCCTTGTCGCATCAAGGAGAGTTATGGCAGGTCAGGCTCCCATCCCCGTTGTTGTCAATGGTGCCACTGGAAAAATGGGTCGGGAAATTGTCAAGGCAGTTGCTAATGCCCAAGACATGGAGTTAGTGGGGGCGATCGCCGCAATCGTACCCTCCAAGGGGAAGACATTGGTGAAGTCATTGGTTGTGGGCCCCTAGAAGTGCCGATTATTGCAGACCTCCAAGCGACGTTGGCAATGGCAGCACAAGAGAAAGAACTTGCGGTGATGGTAGATGTTACCCATCCCGATGCAGTCTACGATAATGTGCGCTCAGCGATTGCCTACGGCGTCCGTCCGGTGATTGGCACGACTGGACTCACAGCCGAGCAAGTACAGGAACTCAGCGAATTTGCCGAAAAAGCCAGTATGGGTGGAGCCATTATTCCCAACTTTTCCATCGGCATGGTGCTGTTACAGCAAGCAGCAGCACGGGCCTCTCAGTATTTGATCATGTCGAAATTATTGAGCTGCACCACAACCAAAAAGCTGATGCTCCCAGCGGCACTGCCATCCAAACCGCTCAGCTTTTAGAGGAATTTGGCAAACAATACAATCCGCCTAGCGTTCCAGAAACCGAGAAACTTCCTGGAGCTAGAGGTAGCCAAACACAAGATGGTATCCGCATTCATAGCATTCGCCTGCCTGGGTTGATTGCCCATCAGGAAGTGTTATTTGGGGCATTGGGCGAAATTTATACGCTGCGGCATGATACTAGCGATCGCGTCTGCTATATGCCAGGTGTCTTGCTAGCAATCCGCAAAACAGTGCAGTTGAAATCGTTGATTTATGGGCTAGAAAAATTGTTGTGATCTGCTTTTTGCTAAAACCTGCTGGCTAAAACTAACTCGTCAACGACAGGCTAAAACGGCGTTGACTGGCTCAAAGCCTTCAGGACTGTCGTAGCCAACTAACTCTGAGTAATAAGCTGGATTTTGCAACATCAGCGTGCGGGCGCCCTCAAGGGATACGCCGTAGAAGATCAACTCTCGGCTAGAAGCGATTGTTGCTTGTGCTTCACCACCCACTGGAGAGGGAAACTGCTCGAATAAGAAGGTCGTATCCCCTTTATCTTCAGTAATAGTAATGTAAGCCCTCATTCCTAAAGGGTTGGGTATACCTGAGTCAGGATTGTAGGCGCAAATCTTGTTGGGTTCTGCCAAGGTGTTTTGCTCACCAGCAATAATGATGCAACACAAAGTCCCGCAAGG
>JAAUOQ010000048.1 GCA_012034795.1 Leptolyngbyaceae cyanobacterium CRU_2_3 | reverse complement strand
GGTGGCAATGTATATCGTGCTCGGCGTCCTCTATGAGAGCCTTGCGCACCCTATCACGATCATCTCGACATTGCCGTCGGCCGGCCTCGGCGCGCTCTTGGCGCTGCAGGTGACCAATACGCCGCTGACGGTGATCGCCTTTGTCGGCATCATCCTGTTGATCGGCATCGTCAAGAAGAACGGCATCATGATGGTCGACTTCGCGCTCGACGCCGAGCGCCACCGCGGCCTGTCTTCGGCGGACGCGATCTTCGAGGCGTGCAGCGCCCGCTTCCGGCCGATCCTGATGACGACGATGGCGGCGCTGTTCGCGGGCATTCCGCTGGTCATCGCCACCGGCCCCGGCACCGAGCTGCGCCGGCCGCTCGGCATCACCATCATCGGCGGATTGCTGGTTTCGCATCCTCGCCCAAATGTGACCGGCAACATCGTCGTGGTCGCGCGCGAGGTGGTCGTCCGGCAGGCCAGAGCTTACGGCAAAGCCGCTGTCGAATTTATTCCCAGGACCAGCGGCAAGATCGCCCAGCGGCTGGTCGCCGAGCACGGCTGCGCCGTCATCTTCCTGACCGCCAATCCTGAACCCTTTGCAGAGTTCTTCGATCTGATCTTGCTGGGTGATGGTGAACTACTGTTGGGAGAATTTATTGATGCTTACCACCTTGTACGAGGTGCCGATCGCCAAACACAACTCCGTCATCTGGCCCAAGTTCCGGGTATCTACGTGCCCAGTTTATACCACGTTACCTATAGCAGCGCCGATGGGGCGATCGCCTCAATTCAGCCCTGCGATGCAGCGATTCCAGATCAGATACAGAAGCAAACCTACCGAGGCAATACGCTTTCAACTTCCACGGTTGTCACTGCAAAAGCAGCTTGGGAAAGCATTTACATGGTGGAGGTGGTACGAAGCTGTCCAGAGATGTGTCGCTTCTGTCTGGCTAGCTATCTGACCCTGCCATTTCGGGCAGCCAGCTTAGAAAGTGCCCTGATTCCAGCCATTGATCGGGGCTTAACCGTCACGAATCGCTTGGGACTGTTGGGGGCTTCGGTAACGCAACATCCCGAATTTGAGGCATTACTGGATCATCTGAATCAGCCTCGGTATGACGAGGTTCGCATCAGCCTGTCTTCAGTACGAACCAATACGGTGACAGAAAAGTTGGCCCGAATTTTGGTAGCCCATGACTCGCGATCGATCACCATTGCAGTAGAGAGCGGCAGCGATCGACTGCGCCGCATTGTCAACAAAAAGCTCGAAGATGACGAGATTACTCAAGCTGCGATCAATGCCAAGGCGGGTGGGCTGAGTGCCCTAAAGCTCTACGGCATGGCGGGCATTCCGGGTGAAGAACCAGCAGACCTGGAGCAAACTGTGGACATGCTACGACGCTTAAAAAAAGCTGCTCCTGGGTTGCGGCTAACGTTTGGATGCAGTACGTTTGTGCCCAAAGCCCACACGCCTTTTCAATGGTTTGGGGTGAGTGCCGATGCCGAAAAGCGGCTGAAACTGTTGCAAAAGCAATTGCGACCGCACGGAATTGATTTTCGCCCTGAAAGTTATAACTGGTCGGTAATCCAGGCACTAATCTCCAGGGGCGATCGTCGCTTGGCTCCATTACTAGAGTTGACCCGTCAATATGGCGATACGCTGGGCAGCTTCCGTCGTGCCTTCAAAGAACTCCGCGGTCAGCTTCCAGAGTTAGATTATTACGTCCATGCTAATTGGTCAACGGATCAGATGCTTCCCTGGAGCCATATTCAAGGAGCGCTGTCTCCTGATACGCTGCTCAAACATTTGGATAGCGCTACTGGATACAGGGTGCAGGGACAGAATGGCGCAGAAAAAAATGGCGCAGAAAAAAATGGCGCAGAGCCGGTGGAGCGATCGCCAGATCTCTTGCCTACGGGTTGAAGTGATTCGGTTGGAGCCATTCAGTTGGAGCCATTCAGTTGAAGTCAGGAAGGCGGATAGTAGACTAGAAGACAGCCCACAGCTTGAACGGATCGGCAATTCACTAGCAATTGCTTAGCATCTATGGCAAGCGGTAATCTAGCGGTAATCTATACGTAGGTTTTAAGGACACATGAAGTCGGTCATTTGTGTAGAGCTACCCCAACAATCCTATGAGATTGCCATTGCACCAGGAGGATTAACCCATCTGGGCAACTGGATGCAGCCGCTGAAGTTAGGCGAAAAAGTTTTGTTGGTGTCGAACCCGATGATCTTGAAGCAGTATGGGGAAAGGGCGATCGCGGCTCTGACAGAGGCTGGGTTTCAGGTCATTCAATGCACCTTGCCCGCAGGCGAACGCTATAAAACACTAGCTTCCATCCAAAAAATTTATGATATTGCCCTAGAAAATCGTCTAGAGCGGGCTTCCACAGTGGTAGCGCTGGGGGGAGGTGTTGTGGGAGATATGGCAGGTTTTGCGGCAGCAACCTGGCTGCGCGGCATCAATTTTGTTCAGGTGCCCACATCGTTGCTGGCTATGGTGGATGCCTCGATCGGGGGAAAAACGGGTGTCAATCATCCGCAAGGTAAAAACTTGATTGGGGCTTTCCATCAACCTCGCTTGGTCTTGATTGATCCTCAAGTCTTAGCTACTTTGCCCCCCCGCGAATTTCGGGCAGGCATGGCAGAGGTAATCAAGTATGGGGTGATTTGGGATGCCGGACTGTTTGCCCATTTGGAAGCGGCCGATCGCCTCGATCAACAGCGCTACATCAGCGAGGAGCTATTGCAAACCATTTTGACCTGTTCTTGTCAAGCTAAAGCCCATGTAGTGGGCAAAGACGAGAAAGAAGCGGGGCTGCGGGCTATTCTCAACTATGGACACACCATTGGACATGCCGTGGAAAGCCTCACCGGATACCGGGTTGTCAATCATGGTGAGGCAGTGGCGATCGGTATGATGGCAGCCGGAGAAATTGCGTTAGCCCTGAACCTGTGGACAGCGGCAGAGCAGGATCGCCAACGCCTGCTCCTGAAAAAAACTGGACTGCCGATTCAACTGCCAACCGGAATCGAAATTGAGGCCATCCTAGAAGCTCTACAAACCGATAAGAAAGTGAAATCTGGGCGGGTACGGTTTGTGTTGCCTACCCAGATCGGTACGGTCACGGTCACTGATCAAGTCCCTTCAGCAGTGATTCGGCAGGTGTTACAGCAGATGCAAACTCCTTGTACCCAGATCGGATGAAGTTGTCAGAATTGTTTCGACGTTATTTGCTGTACGGGCTGAGCGGGCCTGTGATTGCCCTTAACCTTTGGGTTTTGGGTCAGCTTTTTGCTTACTTCGAGGGAATTCTCACCTTCACCATCCTGAGCGCGGTATTAGCGCTCATTCTGAACTACATTGTTCGATTCTTTCAACGGATTGGCTGCAATCGAACCCAGGCTGTTTTGCTGGTGTTGTCTCTGTTTTTAATTGGGTTGCTGATTGTAGCTGTTACCCTGATTCCCATTGTGGTGGATCAGGCTACCCAGATTTTGCAAGGACTGCCGCCTTTGCTGGAAGCAGGCGATCGCAACCTTTCCTGGCTCCAAAAAATGATTAGCGATCGCGATCTGCCCTTTGATTTAAATCAAATTGTGACGCAGGCCACGACGCAAATTCAGGGGATTATTGGGCTACTGCCAGAACTCGCGGTGAATACATTGGGACAGTTGTTCGCCACTGTTTTCTTGATTGTTTTGGCGTTTTATATGCTGCTGTATGGCGATCGATTTTGGCGAGGGCTAATTAGCTTACTGCCCGAAAAGTTGGGCGAAGCCCTCAGTACTTCTTTACAACAGCAGTTCCATCAATTCTTTTTAAGCCAGCTTTTACTGTCCCTGATCATGGTGTTGTTTCTGCTGCCTATCTTTTTGGTGCTGCAAGTTCGGTTTAGTTTGCTGTTTGCATTGTTGATTGGTTTTTTCGAGATTATTCCGCTGTTTGGAGCCACAATTGGTATTGGGCTAGTCACGCTGTTAGCGCTAGGCATCCAGGGATATTGGACAGCCGCCCAAGTGATTATTTCGGGAATTTTCTTTCAGCAAATTACAGATAATATTATTGCCCCGCGACTGCGGGGAGACTTCACCGGGCTAAATCCGATTTGGGTGGTAATTGCTCTGCTGATTGGCTTTAGAATTGCCGGTTTTTTGGGAGTGGTACTAGCCATGCCGATCGCTGCGACCATCAAAAGCACGATCGAGGTGATGCGCGTGGATGAGAGACGGCAAAGGAGTTTACTAGCCTCTCTCCCAGAACTGCCGCCCGATTTTAAGGACGGATGAATTGGGATTGGAAGCTCAATTGGCAGAACAGGTTGGGGGATCAGGGGAAATTGAAACTCAAGGTTTGGGGGCATGGAGTTGCCACCAGCGGCAGCTAGCCAACCAAGCCCGTTCTAAACTTCCTAAACTTCTAGAAGTCAGAGGGGGTGTAGTTGTGCGAGTGGGCAGTGCCATTTGTCTCCACACATGTCGCATTTCCCGCATCTGGGTTTCCCTCAAGCGATTTTGCTGCGGGTTTGAGCTTGAGGGTGAATTTAAGTTTGAGTTAGATGGAAAGGCAGCGATTGCCGTTGGGCTAGTGGTGGCTGGGCTAGTGGTAGCTGAGCCAGTGGCAGGCGGGTTTAGGGTACGGGATGCCACAGAGAACTCTGGAAGGGTGGCAATCACACCGCCCAAAATGCCAGTAGCGATCGCAATTAGGGGCAAGTCTGATGAAATGACGATGCTGTTTGCGAAACATAGGGGGGGTAAAAACCAGTGTGGGTGCCAAAGGTATTGAGCTACAAAAAACTGGACAAGCGGGTTGAGCGATCGCAGCTTTGCTGAAGCTTAACCTGAAGAATTTTTGCCAGGGATTTTTGCCGGAAATTTTTGTCAGTCCTATTACAGAATTCTGAGGTGAAGCAACTCAGATACTCTAAAGAAGCGCCCTGAATCAATCTGGCACATCAGCACATGCGATGGCTATCTGTATTTCTACCAGGTTCTTGGAGAGATTGTGTACCAGTCTGTAGGATTATTACACTGATTTCATTAACTCTTCCGGATAGCCCCACAGAGCTTCATAAAGTCAGTGAATGTCCCTTGATTTCTACTTCGGCTATGGATTTAGGCACACCCACTGTCAACACATCACATCCGCTAGGTGTCACCAAAACATCGTCTTCAATCCGAATCCCAATGCCATGCCAACGAGAATCCACGAGTGGCTGACCTTCTACAGGTTTAATATAGGGCGAAATATAAATGCCAGGTTCAACCGTCAACACTTGCCCAGGTTCTAGATTATGCGGCGTTTCGCCATGTTGGTACAGCCCAACATCATGGACATCTAGCCCTAGCCAGTGTCCAGTTCGGTGCATATAGAAAGGTTTATACTTCTCCTCTTTGATGATTTCTTCAGGGTCGCCTTGCAGTAGCCCTAGATCTAACAGCCCTTCCACAATTACGCGCACTGCTACGTCATGAGTCTGTTTGTAAGGGGTGCCTGGTTGCACTTGGGCGATCGATTGAAGCTGTGCCTCCAGGACAATTTCATAAATTGCTTTTTGTTCTGGAGTGAACTTGCCGCTGAGGGGAAAGGTGCGGGTAATGTCAGAGTTGTAATACGCATAGGCACATCCAGCATCAATCAGCAGCAGTTCATTGTCCTGCATTTGGCGGGTGTTCTCAGTGTAATGCAGCACACAAGCATTAGCGCCTGAAGCGACGATCGACGGATAGGCTGGTCCGATCGCTCCTTGCAACCGGAATGTATGTTCGATCTCGGCTTGCACCTCATACTCGTAGCGGCCTGGACGCGCAAACTCACGCGCCCGATTATGAGCCTCTACGGCAATCTCGGCTGCTTTCCGCATCAATTTCAGTTCAGTAGCGCTCTTGATCTGGCGCATGGGGTGCAAGAGAGGAGCCGGATCTTCCAGGGCAGTAGGGGCAAATCCTTTGCGTTGATAGGTGGCTAGCAACTGTTGCCAGTGGGTGAGAATTTTGGTGTTGAAGGAGCGATCGCGCCCTAAGCGATAGTAGATGCGATCAGCTTTTTCCAGGTATTGTGGCAACTTCTCGTCTAGCTCGTGGATGGGATACACCATATCTGCACCCAATTGCTCTTTAGCGTCTTCTACACCCACTCGATAACCTGTCCAGGTTTCCCTCTCTAGATCCTTGGGCTGCACAAACAAAATAAACCGATGCTCCTCGTGGTGGGGAGCCAGTACTGCTACGGCTTCTGCTTCGTTGAAGCCTGTCAAATAGAAAAAGTCGCTATCTTGCCGGAAGTTATATTCCACGTCATTGTGCATGACCGCTGTGGGAGCGCTGCGAAATATAGCTGTCCCTTTGGCGATCGCGGCCATCAGTTTCTCACGACGCTGGGCATATTCCGTTTGCATAGCTGGAAGCAGTATTAAGAAGGAATTCTTAATGTTGTACCTGGAAACCGCTGGGGAGAGCAACCTATTTGCCCAGATTTATGCCCAGATTGTCGCTTAGAAATCTGCCCATGCTGAATTCTCAAGGGCATGGCAACAGTTGACTGCCCTAGCTTGAGAATGCGTAGCTCAGCACCATAATCTGAGAACCTGATCCTGGAAGATCTGCCTTGCCAATTGAGACCGTATCACCCACCCGTTCGACTGGGGTACCCGACATTAGCGACAGGAAATTATCTACAGGCAGAATATCACAGGCATTTGCATCAGCCGCCTGGGTTCGATACTGGGTCGGGATAATGATTTTGGGACTGAGGGCTTGAATGGCAGCCTGGGCTTCTTCGGGTGTGTATGCTTTCGGACCACTGCCTACCGGAATCAGCAATACATCCGGACGTCCCATGAGAATTTGTTGCTCCATGGTGACGGGGGCTGCTGCACCCCCCATATGCAAGAAATTGACGCCGCCCTGATTCCAACGCCAAACCACATTTATGCCAAACTGCTTGCCTTTGAGGTCATCGTGATCGGTACGGATGCCTTGAACTTGCATCCCGCTGAACTGATATACGCCGGGTTGATCGAGAAGACGGGGATTTCCGGGTAGCCCTTCAACGACGCCTTCATCAAATAGCCGACTGCTGATCATCACTAAGTCTGATCCCACACGAGGCGCACGATAGCCTGCGGTACAGCCGATCGCCCGGAAGGGATTAACCAGGATTCGCCGCCCATCCCCGTTGAATAGGAAGCAAGTGTGTCCCAAAGACTGGATAGTAACAGTACTACTTTGGGCTTGAGCCGCTCGCGACTGCAAGACGGTCTTGAACCCCAGAGAGACCGCTAAACTGGCTCCGGCATATTGGATAAGCTGTCGTCGTTTCATAGTCTCCTCACAGAATTTACGAGCTAGGCAGATGATGATTTAGCCTAAGATAGGGGCACTGTTGCGGCAAACCCGTCGCTAAAAGTTTACCGACAATGGCAATTATTCAGCTTACAGGGATTTGGCCCCTGCTGGGATCGAAGATGTGCATAACAGCAGCCTGTCTACTCATTGGAGGAGACCGTTGGCAGAAGACGAAGCAGGACAAGAGAAGATTTACGGAGAAGATGGTTTGATAGTGCTGGGAGTAAACTTGACTAACCGCCAATGCCTAAGCGCTAATTGCTTCTAAGAAATTCTTCAAGAGTTGCTTACCTGAAAGGGTCAACACACTTTCTGGGTGAAACTGCACCCCTTGAATGTGAGGATAGCTGCGGTGGCGAACCCCCATCACGGTGCCATCTTCTACCCAAGCCGTGATTTCTAAGTCTTCTGGAAAGGTTGGGCGATCGATCACCAAACTATGGTAGCGAGTTGCTGTTAGTGGATTTTCTAGCCCCGCAAACACCCCCACACCGGTGTGATAGATCGGGGAAGTTTTGCCGTGCATAATTTCGGGGGCAGCAGTAATCTTGCCGCCAAACACATGACCAATGCCTTGGTGACCCAAGCAAACTCCTAAAACAGGTGTATTGACTCCCAGTGATTGAATCACATCCAGAGAGATACCAGACTCATTGGGATGTCCGGGCCCTGGAGAAATGACGATGCCATCGGGGTTGAGTTGCCGAATTTGTTCTAGGGTAATTTGATCGTTGCGATAGACCAACACTTCAGAGGCGATCGATAACTCTGCCCCCAATTCCCCCAAATACTGAACGATGTTATAGGTAAAGCTATCGTAGTTATCAATAACGAGAATCATAGAGCTAGAGCTATAGGGCTAGGAATCAAGGAGCTAGAATTGGGGGGCTAAAAAAAGTTAGTCTGCAGGCGATCGACCAAGGGCGGCAGCAGCAGTGAACCCGCTACAATCACAGCAGCCAGAGCAGACACTAAAACGGCTCCAGCAGCGCAATCTTTGGCAATTTTTGCAAGTTCATGATAGGTCTGACGCACGGTGAGGTCTACGACTGATTCTAGTGCGGTGTTGAGGAGTTCCATCGTGAGGACAGCGCCAATGGTCAGCCCAATGATGGCAATTTCGACGCGACTTAATTGCAGATAAATGCTCAGTGAAATGGCGATGGTGCCGACAATCACATGGATACGAAAGTTTCGCTGAGTTTGAAACGTATAGCTCAGACCTGCCCAAGCGTACTTAAAACTAACAAAAAGGTTGGATGCCACTCGCCAAGACAGCGTTCGATTCGGCTGTTCAGCAGCTATTGGGCGTAGTGGAGCCTCCGTTGGGACTTCAGGAGTCATAGTCATAAGCACTTTGAGGAATGGATTTTGCTAGGAACTCAGCCAATCAACCGTGAAAGGCATATTGTAATAACGCAGCGACCAGCCGCAAGGTTTGAAAGTCTGTCAATTAACCGATCGCTAAGTAAATTAATGTTAAAACCAACGGCCCTAATTTCTGTCAATTGAGTCATGTAATTTCCTGATGGGTCGATCTTTTTTAGAAAGAGGGTGTTGGCAGCCCAACGGACTGAAGTAAGCATTGCTGCTGTTTTAACATGCACAGGAGGCTATTTTCATCCGGGTGATCCCATCCCAATAAATGCAGCAGAGCATGGGCACCAAGCCAGGACAATTCTTGTTTCAAAGAATGTTGCTGTTGGGTGGCTTGTACCTGCGCTGTTTCTACAGAAATGATGATATCGCCCAAATAGAGCGGTTGATCTGCCTGCTCCTCTAGTTGGGGATAATCGGTCTCTAGCGTTGCAAATGCCAGAACATCAGTAGGTTGATCTTTATGGCGATACTGAGCGTTAAACCCCTGGATCTCGGCGTCATCTGTCAGGCGCAAACTCAGTTCGTAGGACTGAGCAGAAATCTGACGCTCCAACAGACTAGGCTGTAGAACGGTTAACCAATTCTGAAACCAAGCCTGCCAGGTTTCCTCAGTCACAGGAACACTCAGTTGTGCAGGTATAAAAAAACAATCCTGTACAACAATTTCTACTTGTACAGGGAGTAGTTCAGGCATTATTTTTCCCCTCTACCGAGTTAAATAGGCAAGGCCTACCAGTACTCCCAATAGGGCGACCGTGCTGAGGGCAAGGTGGTAGAGAGACTTGCCGCGCTTCCGTACCATATTCCGCATTGCCAGCTTGACGTAGCTGGGTTGGGTAGTAGGAGTGGAAGAGTCTTGAGAAAGGGGATCTTGAGAAGGGCCGGGTGGCTCAGAAAAAGTCTGGGGATGGCTCATGGAGCGATCGCACTAGGCAATAAGTGGACAGGGTACTCTTTCGACTGTAACATTTGGCAACAGAATAATTGATGATTCTATAGAAATCATCAGGAGTTAAATGCTGTCGTTTAGTATCACACGCTGCCGTTTTGCACCATATTGTTCTCCTGACGAAGGCAGCTTTCAATAAAAAGATCGATTTCACCATTCATAACATCGCCGATCGCCGTTGTCTCGGTCCCTGTTCGCAAATCTTTTACCATCTGGTAGGGATGGAAGACATAGTTGCGGATTTGGTTGCCCCAAGCGGCTTCTACCATATCGCCTCGAATATCGGCAATTTCTTTAGCCCGCTGTTCTTGAGCAATCACCAGCAACTTAGCTTTCAGCCGGGCTAAGGCCTTTTCCTTATTTTGTAGCTGCGATCGCTCCTCTGTACAACGGACGGCTAGCCCAGTGGGAATGTGCTTAATCAGCACGGCTGTTTCCACCTTGTTAACGTTCTGCCCGCCTTTGCCGCCCGATCGCGTTGTCGTGATTTCCAGATCTTTTTCAGGAATTACCAGGTCAATAGTATTGTCCAAAATCGGCATCAATTCTACGCCTGCAAAGCTAGTTTGGCGCTTGCCGTTTGCGTTAAAAGGAGAAATCCGCACCAGCCGATGCGTTCCTTTCTCAGCCTTTAGATAGCCATAGGCATACTTGCCTTCAATCTCAATCGTGACAGATTTGATACCCGCTTCATCCCCTTCGGACATTTCTGCAAGCCGGACTTTGTAGCCTTGCCGCTCTGCCCAACGGGTATACATGCGTAACAGCATCTCTGCCCAGTCTTGAGCATCTGTCCCGCCTGCCCCAGCATTGATACTGAGCACGGCACCTCCCTGATCATAGGGACCTGACAAAAGCTGCTGTAGCTCCCATTGATCGAGTTCATGGCTGAGGGTGCTAAGACTAGATTGGGCTTCTTGTAGGAGTGATTCGTCCACTTCCAGTTCCAGCAATTCCAGCACTGCTCTGGCATCATCCAGGTTCGATCGCCATTGATCAAGCTGTTGGATGTGAGATTTTAAATCGTTCAGTTCTTGTAGCGTTTTTTGCGCCTTGTCCTGATCGTTCCAAAATTCTGGTTGGGCAGCCTGCTGTTCTAAATCCTGAATCTTGGGCACTGAGAGCAGGAACGTCAAAGATAGTCCTGGGTTTTACCCAGGCGGTCAGATAACACTTCGACTTCGCGCTTAATATCGAGCGTTTCGAGCATGAAAAAACAGTCCTCTGGAGATAAAGATGAATAGGACGCTTGAGATAAACCCCTGATGCCCATATCTGCAAACCTAATTTTCATGATGCACAGTACTTACCTACCTGTGATCTGTCCAATGCGATCGACTGTGATCGAGGTTTTCAGATGGGCTTTGAGTAGATATATTATTGCTTAACTTGAGCGCCACTGTCAGGCTTAAGCCTGACAGCTTAAGTTTGTAGAGGGTGAACCTGACGGCGTCAAAGATAATTAAACGCTGCTTAAAAGTAAAGCTGCTTAAAAATAAGTCTTCGGCTTCTTAAAAGGAGCCGAAGATTCAGTGTCAGTAATCGAAGTTATGTTATCTACCTCTGGGCTAAGATTAGACCAAAAGCAGGATTCAGGGGTTCAGTTAAGATAAATCACCTTCATAACTAGGAGCAGAATTCTCTATTTACTGGCTTGTTTTAGCGGCTCGGCAACATATTTGAAATCTGGTTCAGAGTTCCAAGTGCCGCGCTGGTCGCCTTCACCTTGAGACAGGTTGTAATAAATATCAACTGTTTCGTCGGGTTTAACATTGCCGAAGAAAGGATCATCTAGCTTACCTAGGGAATCCAGGGCTTTCATAAACATTTTGGTATGAGAGATTTCGCGAGTCAAAAGATGAACCAGCGTCTTCTTTGTCCCTTCATCTGTAGCTAGTTTGATCAAGGCTTCATAAGTTTGCCGAGCACCTGCTTCCGCGGCAATGTTCGCCCTCAAATCTCTGACTACGTCGCCTCCTTCGTTAATATATGAAGCTGTCCACGCTGAACCCTGGCTGTCTAAAAAGTGAGGGCCCATACCGCGCACAGCAAACAGACTGCTCTTGAAAGCCTCAGTTTGATCGGTATCTTTAGTGTGATGTTCGATCAGCTTACCTACCATTTCTAGGTGACCAAATTCCTCAATAGCAATGTCTTGCAACATGTCACGGATGCCAGCATTTTCAACGTGGAATGACTGCACCCAATATTGCAAGGCGGCTGTTAATTCGCCCGTTGCTCCACCAAATTGCTCCAACATTAACTGGGCAAATTTAGGATTTGCAGATTCAACTTTAACGTTGTGGATCAGCTCTTTTTTGTGAAAAAACATGAATTAAGATCTCCCCAAGGATTTGCAAATTGAAAGGCGGAATATTGTTCGGCTACGCAAGATAAACAATCAAGTTTGGCTATTCCGCTCATCTTGTTTTTGCTTATCAGTGTTGTGTCGCTTGCCTTCATTAACTTAAGAAAATTACTTAACAAAAGCCTGTGTCTTGAGACAGAACTAAAGTCCGCAAATTCTCTGGAAAATCTTTTGCTTAGAAGCGTCTGACATTTCTCAAAGTCCTTTTTCACGGGATTGTTGGTTGAGTCCTGCCAAACGCTCTTAATCAAGCCACAATAGGATAGCGATCGCGAACAAAACTGCTATGTCAATGGATCAGACGGAAGGGTTTACTGACAATTGGGCGTACCTAAAGGCAGAACTCCAGTGGCTAGACCGAGTGCTAATGCTAGCAGTGGCGCGGCAAAAAAAAGATACCAAAGACATCGATCGCATTGCTCAGTCGAAAGCTGATCGAGCTACAAGCCATTGGTGGAAAGGAGTAGTCACGTTGGAGGGCAATGTGTCTTACGACGAGTACCGCCAGCCAGTCCAGCAGTCCAGCCTGGTGCCCAAACCCAACCAGCAGCAGCAAATTGAGCAGCGAATTGCTGTCAGTCGCCAGCAAGGCGTTGTCTTAGGGTTGCCAGAGTTGTGCGATCGCTTGCAACTCACCCCCTTCGAGAAAAATTTGGTGTTGATGAGTTTGGCTCCTGAGCTAAACCGCCGATACGCGAAGCTATATCGGTTTTTGCGGAGTGAAGAAACTCCAGTCAAAACAGATTTGCCAAGCATGGATTTGGTACTGCGTCTGTTTTGCCGCAATGATCTGGAGTGGCGATCGGCTCGCACCCGGTTAACCGCAGACTCGCCTTTAAACCAGTATCAGCTACTCCAACTCCTGCCTAGCCCCGAAGGCACATTACTCAACTCCACGTTGAAACTGGAGGATGGCTTGCTGAACTATCTCATTTCTGATCAGCCAACTGCTGAAATTTTGGAAGAGCTGCTAACGCGGCAACAACACATTTACGCTATAGGAACGATACAGCAGGCAACGATACAGCCCATTAGATTGGCTCATACCACTGTGGCAGTGGATTGGTCCGCGTTAATTTTGCCAGCACCCCTGCTCCAGTCATTGCAATATTTGACTCAACAGGTGCAAGGCTATGCCCAATCTGAAAAATGGGGTATTCAGCCCCAGGCAGATGTAGGACGAACAACCTTATTAAAAGGCGCAACAGGAACAGGCAAAACCCTAGCTGCTCAGCGATCGCCCATGCCCTGCAACAACCATTATTTCAAACCGATCTGGCTCAAATTGACCCCATAAATTACCTGCACTTGCTGCAAGATATAGCGATGCAAGCCCCTACTGTTTTGCTGATTGAATCGGCCCATCTCTGGTTAGGACGATCAGGCAAGCTAGGAGCAGTAGCGTTGCATCAGTTTTTTGCCCAGCGCCACTGCCTTCCTACCCTTACTTTGCTGAGTGTGCCACCCACTTGCACCCTATCAGCAGAACAGCGATCGCTGATTGCAGATATCCTCACTTTTCCCTTGCCCAGTGAAAGCGATCGCTTGAAACTCTGGAAATGTGCTTTTCCAGCCCAAGTGCCGTTAGCTAAAGATATTGACTGGAAAGCTTTAGCAAAGCAGCTTGTCCTGACGGGGGGTGAAATTGGTGCGATCGCCCAAGAAGCCATGTTTTATGCCGCTGCCATAGAAGCACCTAAACTTGCTATGACGCATTTGCTCTATGTGTTGTCCCAACGGGGAAAGATCCTGAAACTAAAACTTAAACGGCGATCGATAGTCAAAACACCTTGATTGGCCAATCCCTTAGCTCACCCAATCGGCAATGGCATAGAACAAGGGTGCCAACAACAGGGCTGGCAGAAACGCAGAAACGCGGATTTGCCCAATTTGCAACAGATTGAATCCCAATCCCAGGATCATCAATCCACCAACTCCTGAAACCAAGAGGACGGGCGGGGCATGAGCAGGATCAGGTAAGACTTGAGTTAGATAACCTGATGCCAAAGAAAGCCCTCCTTGGTAAACCAAGATAGGTAAAACTGAGAAGCCAGAGCCAATACCGTAGCTACTCGTGAGGGCGATCGCTGCCAGCCCATCCATGGTGGCTTTGAGCGTCAGTAGTGTATTGTCTCCCGTCAGACCATTGTTGAGACTGCCGAGTGAGGGCTAAAGGTCCAATGCAAAAGAGCAGGCTAGCGGCAACGAAGCCCTCTGTGAAGCTGCCCTTGCCCTTAAAACGTAGTTTCAGCCAGTCACCCACGGTATTTAGCTGTTCTTCAAGTTGCCACCACTCGCCTAATAATCCCCCCGTCACGATCGCCAGCAATCCCACAATCACACCAGGGGCTTGACCCGCCTGGACTTTGCTCAGATCAGTTGCCATGCTGAGTCCAATGTATAGCGTCATTAGCCCCACGCCTTGAGTAATAATTCGCTGCATTAGCATGGGCAGTCGCCCGTGCAGTAGTAGCCCCAGCCCTGTGCCCATGAGAATGGTTACTACATTAATCCAGGTACCGCTAGTGCGTGTCCAAAAATCAAGCGCCATAGTGATCGCATTTCCCGTGCAAATGAAGTGTGAGAGACGAAGTGCAGGGGTAGAAACCTAGCTGGGGGAGCAGTCCCTCCTC
>JAAUOQ010000047.1 GCA_012034795.1 Leptolyngbyaceae cyanobacterium CRU_2_3 | reverse complement strand
GGTGGGTCGCCAATCCGAGCGGTGAAATCACCAATGAGCAGGATGGCAGTGTGTCCGGCATCTTGGAAGGCTCGCAGTTTACGGATAACGATGCTGTGCCCCAGATGGATCTCCGATCCAGTGGGGTCAATGCCCAGTTTAATCCGTAGGGGGCGATCGCTCTTGAGAATCCGCTGTTCTAGACTTTCGTCTGGATTTTGAGATTCTGGCTGATGCGGGAATATCTCATGGGTACCTCGGTGTAACCACAAAAAAGGAGACGATACATTTTTTAGCAATTGAGGCTCTAATGATTGATCAGCAGCCATACTTGGCAAACATCCACTTGAATTCGTTAAACTCTCTGCATTATCTCTATAGCAATTCCAAATGGTTGATGAGAAGGGGGATGGCAGGGGTTACGCCCCCTCATTAGGGACTTTGCTCCTAAACCCCTTTTGGGTTCTTCAGGATTGATTGGGGATTGCTATACAGTAAAAGTTGAGTGATATACTCAGGCTCTTACCAGCCAGACTACTATAATTGCAGAACATTGCAGGACTCTTCACAGACTAAATAGCAAGGAACAAAACCGCTGTGTCGTCTAACCCAGCTAACCATAAATCGGCAAAAGCCCAGCCAATTCGACAGTCATCGGGCTCCACTAAGCTCAAACAAGCCTCTCCGATGCTGGACTATTTGCAAGGCGTTGCTCAAGTCACTGCGGGGACGATCCTCGGACTGACCATGCTGACTAGCTCTATTGCGGCTGGTGGCTTAGTTGGTCTTGCCCTCAGTTTCCGCAACTTACCCGATGTGCGCGTTCTTAGGACCTACGTCCCCTCTGAAACCAGCTACATTTACGACATGAATGGCACGCTGTTAGACAGCCTGCATGATGAAGCAAATCGGGAAGTTGTAGAGTTAAACGATATTTCTCCCAACCTGAAGCGGGCAGTCCTGGCGATCGAAGATAGCTACTTTTACTCTCATCATGGGATTAACCCTGTAGGAGTAATGCGGGCACTGCTGGCTAACGTCTCCGAAAATCAAACCGTGGAAGGGGGTTCCACGGTTACCATGCAGTTGGTGAAAAACCTCTTTCTCAACCCCAAGCGAACGCTGAATCGGAAGGTCGCAGAAGCAGTGTTGTCGCTGCGCCTAGAGCAAGTGTTCAAAAAAGACCAGATTTTGGAAATGTATCTGAATCAGGTTACTGGGTCACAACACCTATGGGGCTGAAACTGCCGCCATGAGCTATTTCAATAAGCACGCCTCCGAACTAACGCTGGGTGAATCTGCCATGATGGCAGGGCTGATCCAGGCTCCGGAAAACTATAGCCCGTTTGTCAACTATCAGTTAGCCAAAAAACGGCAAGCAACGGTGCTAGATCGGATGCGTAAACTCAACTGGATTACGGCCGCAGAGGAAACCGCAGCTAAGGCGCAGCCGATTCAACTAGGGCAAATCACTTCTTTCCGCCAGAGCCAGGCCCCTTATATTACCGATGCAGTAATCCAAGAGTTGAGCGATCGCTTTGGTAGAGATGCGGTTCTCAAGGGTGGGATGCGGGTGCAGACAACCATTGATCTCAACTTACAGCATAAAGCAGAAGAGACTGCTAGGGAGGGGTTGGGCTCTGTGCAGGGTCAGGGGTTGGCGGCTGACCAGATCTCGATCGTGGCAGTTGATCCGAGAACCCACTTTGTCAAAGCGATGGTGGGTGGGATCGATTATCAGCAAAGTCAGTTTAACCGGGCTACGCAAGCCTTACGGCAACCTGGCTCTGCCTTCAAACCCTTTGTTTACTACGCTGCCTTTGCAACTGGAAGGTTTGACCCAGATTCCACAATTTCAGATACTCCTGTCAGCTATCCCGATGGCGATGGCTACTACACCCCTCAGAACTACGACAGCAGCTTCTATGGGCCCATGTCGATCCGGGCGGCTCTGGCGCAATCGCGCAATATCCCTGCCATTCGTTTAGGTCAGGAAGTGGGGATTAATCGCGTAATTGAGGTCTGCCGCACTCTGGGCATCAAAAGCCCCATGGAGCCTGTCACCTCACTGCCTCTGGGTTCTGTGGATCTAACGCCACTAGAAATGGCAAGTGCATACGCTACATTTGCCAGTGGTGGCTGGCAGTCGCCTACCACCACCATTGTCCAAGTTATAGATAGCAAAGGTAACGTGTTGCTAGACAACACCCCCAATCCCCAACTGGTTCTTGATCCTTGGGCAGTTGCAGCCTTAAATGAAACGATGCAGGGTGTCATCAACAGTGGAACAGCCAGGGCCGCAAAGATCGATCGCCCTGCCGCAGGTAAAACTGGGACTACTTCATCGGAGCGAGATATTTGGTTTGCAGGGTTTGTCCCGCAGCTTGCTGTTGCCGTTTGGGTCGGTAATGATGACTACAGTCCGATCGGGGTGGGTGCAACAGGTGGCAGCTATGTGGCTCCGATTTGGCGAAACTTCATGAACAAAGCATTGGATGGAGTACCCGTTGAAAACTTCAGACCGACTTCGGATTTCCCACACCCCTAGGGCTTAGTCAAAAGACGCGCGGCTGTAACCCTGAAAATTAATGGGGGTTAAGCCAAAAAAATTGGAAGGGTGGCTTATTTCTGCCGTTCCAGATCAGCTTTCATCCGTTCTAAGGTCAGGGTGGTTTGGTCAAACATTTGTTGAAGCGATACGCCAAATTGGCTGAGCTGTGTCTTAAGCTGCTCAATGCTCATCTGGGCCATGAAATCTTCTGATAGCTCGGCCCGTTTCATAAAAATCCGGTAGCGCTCCATCACCGATTCCATCTGTTCAATGTAGAGTTTTTTACCTGCACGATCGAATTTCCCATAATCTGACCCCAACCGCATCATAGATTGGTAGTCTTCAAATAGTTTTTTGGCTTCTTCTTGAACGACGTCTGAATCAAAGAATCCCATTGTCCCCAATCCACCTACTCTCTGCGCTTTAATTTGTTGAGTTTGTCCTGACCTTCTACCCAAGCAAAGTCAGAACTGGATCTTGTGCTTATTAGTCACATCTTAATCTAGTGTGTCAGCAGTCATGCGATCGGTTATCTCTACAGAGAGATCAGGTGAATACGGTAAAACAGAATCGTCAGGCTTTATCAGCCGCATCGTCCAGTGCCCAGCCTCCATAAAACTTATCTTGGGATAGAGAACTTGTGAAAACCGATCGCCTCCAGCAACAAATTCAGTTCATTGTAGAAATCGATCGCCTCAAACAAATCTTACGACAGTCGTTGATTACAGATAGTTCGCGCCGAGAAAATAGCGCTGAGCACTCCTGGCATTTAGCGATCATGGCGTCTGTACTGGCCGAGTATGCGCTGCCCGGTGTTAATCAACTCCGCGCCATCCAAATGCTGCTGATTCATGACCTGGTAGAAATTGATGCAGGTGATACTTTTTGTTATGACATACAGGGGAATGCCAGCAAAGTCGATCGCGAACAGCAGGCAGCCGATCGGATTTTTGGACTGCTGCCGGAAGACTTGGAACAGGAGATGCGATCGCTCTGGGATGAATTTGAGGCAACTACAACGCCAACGGCTAAGTTTGCTGCTGCGCTCGATCGGATTGAACCGATGTTGCTCAATCAACACACGCAAGGCGGCACCTGGAAGCTGCATGGGATTACTTGCGATCGGGTGTTGCAGCGAATGCAGCCCGTTGCTGAGGGCACGCCTGAACTTTGGGGTTTTATTGAGCAAGTGCTAGAAGATTGCGTTACCGCAGGCTATTTAAAAGCAGCTTCAAGTGAAAAGTAGCTTGCAGGCAGCAAATGCCTGCCCATCAGGGTGTTCCGCTCATACAATTTAGATTGATAATTAGAAATCCCCTGTCTGAAAAGGAAACCGGAATTATGCGGCTGTCTCAAATGCTGTTTGTCACCCTACGCGAAGATCCAGCAGAGGCAGAGATCCCCAGTCACAAGCTGCTGCTACGGGCAGGCTATATTCGCCGAGTGGGCAGTGGCTTATATGCCTATTTGCCCCTGATGTGGCGGGTACTGCAAAAAATTTCCCAGATTGTCCGGGAAGAAATGAACGCGACTGGTGCTCAGGAATGTTTGCTAACGCAACTCCAACCTGCGGAACTATGGAAAGAGTCGGGACGCTGGGACACCTATACCAAAGCAGAAGGCATTATGTTTGCCTTGACCGATCGCCAAAACCGTGAGGTGGGGCTAGGGCCAACCCACGAAGAAGTGATCACGGCGATCGCCCGTGACTTAATCCGCTCCTATCGCCAACTTCCCCTCAATCTGTACCAAATTCAGACTAAATTCCGAGATGAAATTCGTCCTCGGTTTGGGTTGATGCGGGGCCGCGAGTTCATCATGAAGGATGCTTACTCTTTCCATGTCGATGAAACCAGCCTTAAGCAAACCTATCAGGACATGCATGATGCCTATACTCGAATTCTGACCCGCTGCGGTTTGGCCTTTCGGGCAGTCGATGCTGACTCTGGAGCGATCGGGGGTTCCGGTTCTCAAGAGTTTATGGTGCTGGCTGCCGCTGGTGAAGACGAGGTGCTGTATACCGCAGATGGTCAGTATGCTGCCAATGTTGAGAAAGCGATTTCTCTAGTGGCTGATGCTCAACCTTCTAGTTTTGCAGCCTATGAAAAGCTGGAGACACCCGGAACAGCTACAATCGTCTCGCTCTGCGATTTTCTGCAATGCTCTGCCACACAGATCGTCAAAAATGTTCTCTATCAAGCAGTCTATGACAATGGCATGACAGTACTGGCGCTAGTCAGTATCCGGGGTGATCAGGATGTCAATCAGGTAAAACTGCAAAACGAGTTAGTTCGGCAAGGAGCGCAGTATGGAGGGAAAGCCTTGCTGTCGCTGACTGTTCCTGATCTAGAAGCCCAACGGAAATGGGCCGCCAGAGATCTGCCCCTGGGCTACATTTCTCCAGGGCTAAGCGATAGTTATATCCAATCGAGCCAGAGTGTTTCATCTCAGTTTTTGCGGTTGGCCGACCCGACAGTTGCCGAGCTAAGGAACTTTGTGACAGGTTCTGATGAATCGGGATATCACGTTGTTGGAGCCAACTGGGGCAAAGAGTTTCAATTGCCCCCGCAGGTGGTTGATCTGCGAAAAGCGGCGGCTGGCGATCGCGCCATTCATGATTCTAGTCAGACTCTGCAATCCGCTAGAGGCATCGAAATCGGGCACATTTTCCAACTCGGTACTAAATACTCCAAGGCTATGGGGGCAAACTTCACCAATGAACAAGGTGAAGAACTGCCGCTGGTCATGGGTTGTTATGGCATTGGGGTTTCGCGACTGGCCCAGGCAGCAGTCGAGCAATCTTATGACAAAGATGGTATTGTTTTTCCGGTGGCAATTGCTCCCTATCAGGCGATCGTGGTCATCCCCGATATCAATAAGTCCGACCAAGTTGCAGCCGCTGAGCAGCTTTATCAAGACTTGAACCAGGCTGGAGTAGAGACGCTACTAGATGACCGCAGCGAACGCGCTGGTGTCAAATTCAAAGACGCCGAACTCGTTGGTATTCCCTACCGCATTGTCACGGGGCGATCGCTTCAGCAAGGCAAAGTAGAAGTAGTGCAACGCGCTACCCGTACCTCTCAGGAAATAGCGATCGAGGCAGTTGTACCCACGCTGAAGCAATGGATTGCTGAGGCATTGGCTTAGGGGAGCCAACCTGTTTGCGTTAGTTTTGCCCCACTGACTCACCCCCCAAAAATCATGGTTCAACTTCAGCCAAAACTCCTGACGAATACCTGGGTCAATACAACCTGGGAGGATTATCTCCAGGTGATAGAAAACCCTGCCTATAGCAAGGCTAAAGGCTATTTCTTCAATGGTCAGATGAGGATTGAAACGATGGGGGTAGGGCCGGATCATGCCGGAAATAATGGGGTGATTCATGTTGCTATTACCCTATTCTGTGCCTTAAAAGGTATTCCCCTCAAAGGCTTAATTAACTGTAGCTATCGCAAAACTGGCATACGAGAAGCTCAACCTGATGTTTCTTACTATGTAGGCGAAAGGATTGCCCTAACCCCTCAAGGAAGTGCGATCGCTAATCTCGATCAAACTGCTCCTCCTGATTTAGTTGTTGAAGTGGCTGATTCTTCTTTGGGTGATGATTTGGGCAAAAAACGATTGCTCTATGAAGACCTCAATGTGGCTGAGTATTGGATAGTCGATGTCGAAAATGCCCAAATTATTGCGTTTACTATTGTGGGTAATAGTGCTATCAATGGCAGTCATCGCATTAGCCAATCACAGGTGCTACCAGGACTCAAAATTGAGGTGTTGCGAGAAGCGATTGCCCTGAGTCAACAAATGGACGATAGCCAACTCGTTGCCTGGATGATGACCCAATTTCAGCAATCTTAATCTCCTCATGGAATTCTTCACGATTTTATTGTCTAGTCTGCTGGGTATTCTGTCGCCTGCGGGAGTCGTGGTCGATCGCCTTGCCACATCCACAATTCGTAGCCAGATCAGTTCTGCTGAACAATTGGCTGTTCGTATTGACAATGTCCCCAGCTATCGGTTTGCTCAGGGGCGGGTCGATCGCGTGCGGATTGCCGGACGGGGTATTTATCCCATCGAGGGGATTCGGATTGCAGCAGTGGAAGTAGAAACGGATGCGATCGCCCTTGACCCCACAACCCTAACCCGCAATCCCCAGCTTGAGGCTCCTTTGCAGGCTGGCATCAAACTCGTGTTGAATCAGCAAGATATTAACCAAGCCCTTCAGTCGGAAGCGATCGCCCAGCAATTCCGTAGTTTCAACCTGAATTTTCTCAGTAGTTCTGAAGATCGATCAGAACGTTTTGAGTTGGTGAATCCCCAGATTAATTTTTTAGCAAACAGTCGTTTCCAACTTCAAGTGACACTCCAAGGGCAGCAAACAGGGCATCAGGATCAAATCACAGTTGAATCGGGTGTAGAAGTCCTCTCAGGGCGGCAACTTCAGTTAGTTAATCCCGTCATCCGCCTTAACGATCAGGCAGTGCCCCCACAGTTAGTAGCCCTCCTCACGGGCGGTATCAGCCAATATTTTGATTTAAAGAGTCTGGAGGACTCAGGCATCACTGTCCGTGTCTTAAAGCTGGAAACCAATGGCGATAATCTCACCCTGGCTGGATTTATGCGGATTGATCCCAGCAGCCTCTCAACCCATAGCCCAGAAACCCATAGCCCGGCAACCCATAGCCCGGCAACCCGAAGTTCGGCAAAAATAACTGACGGAGTGGGGGCACAACCTATCACCTAACCCCCTTAAAAAGCTCAACCTTAAGAAACTCGCACTAAAACTAAAATTGACAGACTTCTAGTGTGCCCATTTCCGGAAAGTGAGCGATCATTTATGTAGCTAACAGAATTCATGTGTCCATCACCGTCCAGACCCCTCTATATGGGGGGGCTGGGGGTTTCTTCCAGAGGAGCTTTTTTATGCAAGATCATCAATCTGCATCACCTCCAGATCTGACACAATCCAATCAAAAACCACCCCGCTCTATCTCGCTAGGTCTTGTGGCAGGACTGGCCGCAGTAGGGCTGATCACAGGTGGTGGAGTTGCTTGGTGGGCTTGGCAAACCACTGCCCCGATCGCCCCATTGCCTGCACCTGTCACCTCACAGCCCTCAACTCCCGCCAGTCCACAAGCGCTGGTCGAAAAAACTGTTCAAATTTACTGGCTCAAGAGTGTCGGTAACCAGGTTCAACTGGCGGCCACCCCTGTCAACCTTAAAGCGGAGCAGCCCAATGATCTTCTCAAAGGCGCGCTTGAGCAAGTTTTAGACCAACCTGTTGATCCAACTCTCGCTTCTGCTATTCCTATCAACACAACGTTGCGAAATCTGGAAGTCAAGAGCGATGGTATCCATATTGATCTTTCTCCAGAGTTCATGGCAGGGGGCGGCAGCACGGCCATGATGGGTAGGTTAGGGCAAGTCATCTATACAGCTACCACCCTTGACCCAACCGCAAAAGTTTGGATTTCTGTGGAGGGTAAACCCTTGGAGGTCTTGGGTGGTGAAGGATTGTTAGTAGAGCAACCAATGACGCGCGATCGCTTTCAGCAAGATTTCCAGCTTTAGTAATTCGATAGTTCTAGTCAGGAAAGAAGAGATGCCTGTAGGAAACCCTACAGGCATCTCTATTAATCTCTATTTATTAGGATGGAAATGTCAGTTGAGATCCCGATAGGGTTTGTTTAAATCTTTAGACAACTTGGCTGCGGCTTGGTGAGCATCAAGATAATTTTGTCCTCCCAGCATGACATCTCCATAGTATGCATAAGGAGCATCTCCATAAATCGGTAACGGATCATCCTCTGGATAATCCTCTTTGGCTTCTTCAACGGCAGCCTTGAGCTTTTTAACCTTCAGTTTTTGAGCTGGAAAATAGTGAAGTTGTTGAGGCGTTGCCCCTAGATGGGGCAATGTGGGGTCGAGGATGCGATCGCCCACCTCCAGCCAAGCATGTTCCATAGGACTGTAGGGTTTGCCAGCGATCACTAAGAAGCCCTGCACATAGAGGGCTTCTTCGTTTGTGAGGGCTGCTTGATAGGCATTTTCAAACGGCGATCGCGCTTTGCTTTTGATCCGTTTAGCCGTTTCTTGGGAAAGCGTTTCGTCAAGAGATGGATTCATAAATAGGGTTGTGGGCTTTTGCTTTCTGGCTCCTATTTCTATTGTCTACCCTGATGCTCAGCGATTGTCTAGAAACCCTCACATTAAAGTCCTAGCATCGCCCTAATGCTGGGAATGATGAACAGGGATAGCCTCAATCCTGAATAAGATAGAGTCTCTTAAGGAAGTGATATGCAGAGCGGAAGTAGGTTGCAGTGTTGGAAACTAGCAGTTGCACCATTGCCATGGCGTTATAGCAAATAGGGCATCAGTGCATAACAGCAATAAGTGCATAACAGCAATAGTAGAGGGATGGGCAGATGAAGGCATTGAAAGCATTAGTTTACTTAGAAAGTTGCGATAGCGTTGAAACATTGACGGTTGAGTTTAGATGCTGGGAGCAGCTCTACGAATTGATTCAAGCGGCTCAGTATCGTTATCCCACCCAGCAAGCTGGGCTGGAACGGTTCATTGATCCAGTTCCTCAAGATTTTCCAATATTTGCATGGCAAATCCCTTGGAGTCGCTATGCTTCTAGACCGTTGGGCAAGCCTCAACCTCTCATCGTTCGTTGAGTATGGGTCAGCTTCATTCTATAACCAGAAGACAACCAGGTAATAGCACGCTATTGCTGTTGCAATATCGCTACGCTGGTGAACACCAGCGATGTGCTTGAACTAACAAGACAGTTGGCAATCGGACGAAGCCATAATAGCTAACTCTAGTACGACCTTGATCGTGATCTGAAGTGAGATAGGGATGGGCTAGGAATTGATCTAAGTTGCTGGGAGTTACAATAGCGATTCAAATTGTGATGAAATTGTATCCATTTTATAGACTCAAGAGTAGAATGAAGAGGTGAACCTAACCCTGGTGATGTAAGTATGGCTGTAGCGACTGGTAGAAGACCCAAAGCAATCAGTGTTTCAAAGCAGGCAGTTGATCTGGCAGGCAGTCTGCTACAGCAGTTGCCTGACAAACCCAAGGAAAACTTATCGCTTCGAGATGCCATTGATCAGCTTCAAGAAGAGATTAAAGATGCTTTGTCGAAAGGTTACACCTACATTGATGTTGCCCTCTTGTTGGCAGATAAGGGCATTGTTATCAGTCCTGCAACCTTGAAGCGCTATGTTTCTATGGGTAGAAGCAAAGCTACCAAAGCTCGCAAAGCTAGCGGTGCATCTGGCATCAGACGTCCTCGGAAAGCCCAAATTGACTCCACAGAATTGCTAGATGAGGAAGCAGGAGATGAATCACCTGCTCCTGTGGAATCATCCACGCGGGGACGCCGTTCCTCCACCGCCAAGGAAATTGTGGCTTCAGCCCCAGAAGAAGCGTCTGCATCTCAGTCCAAGACAACGGGACGCCGTCGTAGCAGTGCTGCCAAGCCATCTCCAGCATCTCGCTCAACCTCTGGACGAGGTCGCAGAAAGTCAGCAGAGTAGCCGAATCGCTGGGCGGCAATAATTGAAAATATATATCTTGTAGAGTAGGCACTGCCTACTCTATAAAGCCTTGTTCGCTCGGTTACTTTACAGTTGCCATTGTATTGAGTATCGGTAATCTGTAATGTTTGGGGATGCATTGCAATGCATCCTACAGAATCTCGCGTTTTATCTTTTCCATACTCCATCGCCGCTTCTTAAAATATAGAATGTCAGAGTTCCCAGAGCGATCGCTACTATCATCGCCAAACTCGCGACCCTCATGAATTGTCTTTGCCACTGGTCGCTAGCTTGTTGGGAGGCTAGACGAAATTCTACTTCCTTTATCTGTGCCTCTAGGGTTTTACAAACTTCTCGCTGCTCTATCATTTGGCTGGATGCTAGAAATTGATAATCTACATCACTCAGGCTCTTGTTCTGGGACCAATTCAGTACATCCTGTAAAGTTTGCCCTCGCAAAAGCTGTGACTCATCTTGCTGGTTAGAACTCAGCCACGCTTCTAAAGATGAAGCATAAGGACGCATAATATTGATCTGTGCCTGTACCCATTGAGCATTAAAGATTGCTCGATAAATCGGGCTTTTCACTCTGAGGCTACCCTGATGCTTTTCCATTAAACCTGACAACAGCAGCTCAATTTGTTCAGGCGTGTCGTTGAGCCGTTGTGTGGAAAAGTGAGGTGAGCCAACGGCAGGGTGAGAACGCGGGATGCCAAGTTCTAAACTCTGTCGTCGCGCTTCTGACTCTACTAAAATTTGCTGGCACAGCCCTAACCGCCTTCTAGTCCGCTGATCATTGCAGAGCAAGCGATCGCGGATGGTACGCAGATGTTCGGGTTCATCTTGAGATTCCCAATGCGTCAGGATGTGCGATCGGACAATCTGCTCGACCAACTGGGCAGGGGGCAAATTTTCCCTGTCGCCGCGTCTACCAATTTCTCCTATACTTCTGGGTCTTCCCCTCTGTACCAATAGTTGACACAGCTTTTGGGTCAAAAAGGGTTGCCCACCTGTCCAATATAAAATGGGCTGCAATAGAGCTTCTGCATTGGGATGAACCGCGACTAATCCAGGCAGCAAAGGCATGACTTCCGAATATTGAAAGCCTTGTAGTTCGATCGCCCGCCCAATATTAAACGGAGTTCGAGATCTATCGCTGATTAGATGAGAAGGGGTGACTACACCCAAGAGTGCAAAACTCAAACGCCGATAAGCAGGCTGTTCGGCCCGTTTGTTATAGCAGGCACGTATCAGCCCGAAAAATCATCGACTGCAAGGGTAAACTGAGAACACTGTCTATCTCATCTACAAAAATGATGATGCCTTGTGGAATTTGAGCTAGCACAACGGTTTCCAGAAAAGCTTGCAAGCGACTAGTCATCGACAAATGGTGGCGCTCGCGCCACCAGAGGCGCAGATTGATCTCTAGTTGTAGGCTAGTTGCCAAGCAGCCAATGACTGAGGCATACCATTGTTCTGGTGTGACTTGATGGCTACCGATCGCAGTCATATCCACTACGCCGCAGCGGATACCCATGCTTTGTAACCGTTGCATCGTCCGGACACGCAAACTGGATTTACCCATTTGACGGGCATTAAACACATAGCAGAATTCATAATCCAGCAGTGCCTGGTAGAGAGTTTCATCTGCCTGACGCTGTACATAGCTGGGGCAGTGAACTGGAAGGCTACCCCCAACTTGATAAGGATTGAAAGGACGCTGAGCAGCAAACATAAGCAAACCCGCAGAAATTGCCGAGTTACCCGTCTCTTCTGCACAGGGAAATTTGAGAAATCACTGCTTGGGAGAGGGTTTAATCTAAAAACTGCAATGAAAAGATAATTTTTTTAAAGAAGGAGTAGAGTGATCTGACATTTAGCTTGGATAGCAATAAGCTTGCCAAGCTCATAGCTCAGAAACTTGTGCGTTAAATTCAAGCTGATTGATAGCTAATTGATTGCGATCTTTAAAAAGCCGAAATGGGAAGTGTTTTCAGCACACTTTCAAAATACCAGCGATAGAGCTTGCAGGACGCCATTGCTTGCAAGTTGGAAACCGAATCAGCCCCATGCTCTGTAGCTTAAAACCATAAATGGGATACAGGTTAATGGGTGCTGAGGACTGGATCATCTGCTCAAAGGCGCTCAGCAACTCTGGATAAAGCTGAAGCTGGGCAAGCTGTTGGCGAAGATGCGATCCAAAAATTCCGT
This sequence comes from Leptolyngbyaceae cyanobacterium CRU_2_3, assembly GCA_012034795.1. GTDB lineage: Bacteria > Cyanobacteriota > Cyanobacteriia > Elainellales > Elainellaceae > Drouetiella. Next base: position 2,457 of record JAAUOQ010000047.1, on the reverse strand, counting down.
CCGCTGCGATCGCCTGCTCCTTCAGTTGCTCCATCGTAATCTCCTGAGTACTGAGATGGTACACTGCCAGCTGAGTCAGGTAGGGATTACCCCCTAGTAAGTCTGAGAGTTGTACGGCACAAGCCTCATCTGCTTCCATGCCATAACGTTGTGCTAGCTCCAGCACCTGCGATCGAGTAAAGCTAGGTAGCTCAATTGAGAGGCCAACATTGAAAGGAGAATGATTTAGCTCAAGCGGTAAGTAAACCTCAGTGGAGTATATAACCATGAGGCGGAGGTGCTGCCAAATATTACTTTCGCTGTTGCCATACCTCGATTTTCATACCAAGCTCGCAGCATCCCGAAAAAGTCACTGGCAATATCTGGATAGTTGAAGATAACATCTACTCGATCCAGGGCTAAGATCAGCGGTGCATTGATTTCTGGTAGCAAATAGTTTTCAAAATAGCGAGTGCAGTTGTAGCTGCTGCCAAAAATCATGTCCCAAGAATCATCCAGTCGAGTAGGAAGCTGAAGGTTTTGTGTGATCACTGCACAAAACCAGCGGAGAAAGCGATCTAAGTCGGTAAGAACATTGGCATCTGCGAGTTGAAAGTTGAGAACGGCTCCCTGTACTTCCTTCTCCCTGGCCCAAGACAACGTCCGGGTCATCAGTGAAGTTTTACCAAACTGTTGTGGCGCCTTGATCCGAATTAATGCCCCAGGCTGCAAGATTTCCTCGCAAACTAACTGCTCAATGGGAGGACGATCGATATACAGCGTTGAGTCTAACGGCAGATGTCCCTGCAAAGGTCTACGCAGGGTGCTCTGAATCGCTATTTCTGGGTCAAGGCTAATGTAATCATTGGGATTGAGGCTAAGATTGAGCGCGTTGAAGTACAGTTCCAACGTTTGGCGATCGACCGCTAAGCGTTTGCGCCGCACCTTAGTAATAGTATTCGGACTCAGATCAGTGAGTTCTCCCAACTGTTCTAGAGTATAAGGCTTGCCAGAATTATTTTGTTCCGCCAGGTGTTGCTCCGCATCTTGCAAGCGTTGCCAACCTCGGGAACTTAGAATAACTCCTCGCTTTCGTCTCTGTGCTTGCGATTGTTGAATCATTAGCTCGAAATTAGATTAACCCAAACTAAAAAGATGCACTGAACCTGTGTGTTGACGGTTTAACTCACAATCATGAAGTGAAGCCACTCCTTAAACTTCACGTTCTACAGCTAGAAAACATAGTTTTATCTGGTATTGCATCCAATTTCAAGTCCTCTGTCCGACTCTGCTTTCAGCAACGTCAGATTTGGAGAGAACCTCTAGAGCATTTGTAGACTTTAAAGTTGAATAACTTCTGAAAACTCAGATGAACTTCTAGCGCTATGCTATGAATAATCAATACTGTATTCACCTAGAGGCAGGCGGGGGGCAAGCGCTCTGTCACGATCTTTTGCCGTCTAAAAACTCAGCCGTTCTAGTTTATACTTACTCATCCTCACTGGCTCTACTCTAGTTCTTCCATCAGAACTGTTGGCTTTAGTTTGATTGAGTCTGTATTCAAGTGACTAAATTGATGCTTCACTTATTAACTGTAATAGCGAAGTCCTTAAGTTGCGAACCCGCCAAATGGCTGAAATTAGTATACACTTTCCTGAAGTGAACTGAAGTGAAATACATTTTTGCCAGAGTAATCGGTGCGCCTGTCTATCTAAGTTGAGTATGTGGAGCGCTTCCCTGACTTAATTTGCAACTAAAACTTAAATTTTGCATGTATTAACTTGCCACTTAATACAGTGCCTGATCTGAAAAAAATTCTGATTGGAAAATTAACAAACTTACCACTATTTTCAGTCGCATCAGTCATACGCTGCGACCCACTACTGTGAGATTTTAGTCTTCTTCTGAACTTGGATGAATGTTAGCATGTCAAGCAACGTGGGATAATGCTGTGGACATCGTTCTGTCCAATTCGTAAATTTTGTGGGCTAATCCGCTCTCTTGCTAGGCGATCGCCTTTATGATTTTCATTAAGATTCTCAGCAGCCTGGCTCTGTCTAGATAGAGTCAAGTCTGGATTGAGATGCGATATCGACTGCTCGCCTGATTCAATGAAGTTCAACTAAGTTCATATATAGATCATCCATAACAGGGTTCTATTCGTATTTCTATACGCATTGGGGTATTAGAGGTTTTAAATGGACACTACCGATGTTGCTGCTTTAATTCATCCCTTTATTGCGATTGGCTTTGTGTTTCCGCTGCTGGGAGTAGTGGTTCACTATGCAACCCAAACTCGCAAGCGTCGCCTTAAGTCTAATGAAGATGGCGGTGGTAAGAGCAAGATTCCACCGACTGTGGGCACAGAGCACTTGAAACTAGGGCGCTTGTTCAGTAACTCGGTAGTAGTTGTGGCTCTGCTGGGGTTAGGACACCCGATTTTCTGCTAGTTTTTGTCCAACTCAAACTTGAGTAAGG
>JAAUOQ010000439.1 GCA_012034795.1 Leptolyngbyaceae cyanobacterium CRU_2_3 | reverse complement strand
GGGAGGGTGGCATGATGCTGGTGACTACGGTAAATATGTGGCAACAACAGCCGTGACGATCGGGCGAATACTCAGTCTCTATGAACAACGGCCACAGTTATTTTGGGATGGACAGCTTGCAATTCCTGAAAGCGGCAACGGCATACCAGATGTTCTTGATGAAATGCAGTTTGGTCTAGATTGGCTCTTGCGGATGCAGCGACCCGATGGAGCCGTTTATCGGAAGTTGTCTGGTACAGCATGGCCGATTGGACTATCGCCAGACGAAGACCAGCAATCTCGATATGTTTACGGTGTGTCTACTCCCGAAACAGCTAAATTTGCGGCAGCGATGGCGATCGCCGCTAGAGTCTTTCAACCTCTGAAAACTGAACTAGCCCAACCGTATCAGCAAGCTGCTGAAAAAGCCTGGAGTTATCTAGAGCAACACCCAACCATGCAGGTTGACTGGGTAGATGGCGATGATAGTGGTTCTGGTAAATACTTATCCTCAGAAACCGACACAGAAACCAGTCTCACCGTCGATACAGACGATCGCTTTTGGGCGGCTGCGGAGCTTTACATTGCGACTGGACAACCTCAATTTGAGCAGTATGTAGCAAAATATCTCAAGCGGAATGACTACACTTTATTTGAGTGGAAAGATCCGTCTGCCTTGGGTATGACCAACTATCTGTTTCAGACCAAACAACCGATCGCCTCTAATATTCGGAGACGGTTAGTTTCCAAGCTACAGAAACGTGCTAACCAGGCATTGGATAGGGTCAATCAAAGTGGATATCGACTTGCTAACGATCGGTTCATCTGGGGGTCTAACAAAATTGCCGCAGAAGAAGCCATTACTTTACTCTATGCGCATCAGGTCACTCCCCGTGCAGCCTACAAAGCGGCAGCAGCCGATCAACTGGATTATCTGTTAGGGCGCAATCCCTTTAATCAAACCTTTGTCACAGGTTTGGGTACTCATCCAGTTCGGCATACCAATCATCTCTTTACCCGCGCTAAAGGGATTTATATCCCAGGGCTGCTGGTGGGAGGACCCAACAATTTAGCACAAGATCAAATCGCGTCCGCAAATCTGGGGATTCGCAGCTATATCGACGATGAACGCTCCTATGCCACCAATGAGTATGCGATCGATTACAATGCATCACTCATTACCTTGATGGGACTGATGCAATCCTATCAGTAATCGTCTAATTCCTGTAATTCACATCCTCTACTATGACTTCACCAAACCTATCTGAATCCCACAACCGATTTCCTTTAATCTTGATCGCAGATGATGATCGGTTTGCCCGCAAGATCCTTAGTCACACGTTAGAGCAATCCGCTTACCGCATCATAGAAGCCAAGGATGGTCAACAGTGCTTAGAGCTATTTTTGAAACATCAGCCAGATATCATTATCCTAGACGGCAAAATGCCTGTTATGGATGGGTTTACTTGCTGTCAAAAACTGCGTGATCTACCTGAAGGGCAGCATGTCCCGATTCTGATGATTACCGGATTAGAGGATGAAGCGTCAATTAACCAAGCGTTTGCTGCCGGAACAACAGACTATATTACCAAACCGATTAACTCAATAGTAGTTGTGCATCGTTTACAGCGGATGTATGAAGCCTCACAGTCCAATATCAGGCTTCGGATCAGCGAAGAAGAACATCGAACCCTTCTTAACAGCCTGAAAGAGGTAGTTTTTAAGACAACTCCAGAGGGAAAACTGACTTTTCTCAATACGGCTTGGGTAGAAGTCACTGGCTTTACAGTAGAAGAAAGCCTTGAAAATCATTTTTTGATTTCATTTATCCTCTAGACAGGTCGCGTTATGTCAATCAAGTGATGAAACAAACCCAAAGGCATGACGATTGTTGCCAGTATGTGATTCGCTTGCTAAGAAGCGATCGACAAATTTCCTGGGTGGAAATTTTTAATTGCCCAATTGTTTCAGATGATGGACAACATCAAGGTATTTCTGGCCGTTTAGTAGATATTACTGAACGTAAACAACGGGAACAGTATCGACAAGTGGTTCACACCACCACACGCCTTTTGTCCGAATCCACTGATCTAGATATCACCATACAGCGATGGATTCAATTGATTGCGGATACTTCAACTGGGATGCAGGAGTTCTATGGCAACCGAATAAGCAGCATACTGAGTTTTGCAGTGCCGGAGCGTGGCATCGCAACACGCCAGCGCTTGCTACATTTACCGAATTGGCTAAAAACCATATTTATAAGCCAAATCCAACTTGGATCAAGCAGCTACAATCTGAGCCAGAGTCTGCAAAAACAATGAAGCAATTGAGTCAAGCAATTGGATTTAACGGAGAGATATTTGATACAGAGTCCTCTATTAGTACTTTTATTAAAACCGAGGGGCAATTACTGGGTATTGCTACCTTTTTTAGTCAGGATATTCAGGGTGTCGAACAAGAATTCTGCAAATTTATGGAGGGAATTGGCACGCAGTTTGCCCAATTCATGTGCCGTAAGCAGGTAGAAGTTGAGTTACATCGCCAGAATGTTCTTTTACAGTCAGAACTGCAACAAGCTTCTGAGTATGTGCGATCGCTCTTGCCTGTTGCAATGGTCGAGCGGGTTGAGATCCAATCCCAATTTGTGCCTTCAATGCAACTAGGCGGAGATGCATTTGACTATTACTGGCTCGACGATGATCACTTGGTTCTATACTTGCTAGACGTAGCGGGTCACGGCATCAAATCAGCGCTATTATCCGTTTCGGTCATGAATATTCTGCGATCGCGCGCCTTATCCAACACGCAATTTGATTCTCCCAAATCTGTCTTGACCTCACTCAATCAATTTTTTCAAATGAGCGATACAGGGGACGATTACTTTACTATTTGGTACGGAGTATACAACTATCAAACCGGACAGTTAACCTACTCATCAGCCGGACACCCACCTGCTCTGCTGCTCCGTACTAACGACCAAGAGATCAGGGTGCAGTATTTAGAAGCTGATGGAATTCCGATTGGCATGTTTCCAGATTGTGATTTTGAAGATAAAATGGCTCACATTCAGCCTGGAAGTCATTTGTTTCTTTTCAGTGATGGAGTCTATGAAATCCATCAGCCAGATGGAGTGATGTGGGGTCTCCATTCGCTGATAGAATGGCTTAAGGTCTACCAACGAATTAGCAAAAATCATCTATCTTCTTTATTCCAAGAGATTCAGTCTGTTAGTGCTCATCAGCCTCTGGAAGACGATTTTTCGATTGTAGAGATGCGAATTCACTAGAAATAACAGCTTTTTGTGATTACTTTAGGGTTAATCATCTGTTGAATACCTTACAGAGATAGCCTGTTAGATGGATAGTGCTGAAATAGTCGTGGGTGATCGTGCGTGCTCAGTTCTAACTTGGCAGTTTGTTTAGCTACTAAAATTTACTGTTCTAGGCTGCAAGCGTCGCCTCAACAACCATCCTATGAACCCACTATTAGCGCTGTTCAAGCTTTCCCCCAAAAGCTGCGTCTCCCAAAGGCCAATTGAGCAGTCCTAGCAACACCTCTGTTCAGATCAATGCTCCTGATGGATCAGTTCCTTCTCATGCCCACTCCATCTCTTTCCACTTCAGTGCTCCAATTGACTTAGCACAATCCCTAACTATCCCTCCTGCTGAATCAGTCCCCCTCAGTTCTGCTGAATTCTTACTAGCTGCCCCACAGAATTTCAATCCTGGACTAGCGCCTCCGCCGCCACCTAACCCTCTCCCAGAGATAGCGCCTGTCAATCCCTCGGAATCTTCAGTGGAAGAGGCGAATATGTCTCAACCGCTATCTATCACGCTTGAATCTGTAGATCTGAATTTTAGAGGTGATTCTAGTAAGTTTGGAC
>JAAUOQ010000438.1 GCA_012034795.1 Leptolyngbyaceae cyanobacterium CRU_2_3 | reverse complement strand
ATTGTTAGCAATCCACGAGTGACCCAAACGGTGAAACTGGTGCGTTTAGAGAAATTTCTATCGCTTCAGGACTCAGTAGATATTGCTTTAGAGAACCTTAAAAAGAGCTAGGCCATTGATTAGCCTTCATTAGCGGAGTATCTTGCAGGTGGATCTTGGAAAAGAGATAGATCCAGGCTATTTAGTTGAAAAATTTCTATTGAATCTGCCTTATGCCGCAGAAAGCTTAGCTAATCCTGAAGGAACTCCAGAGTTACTGAATAGTTCTCTAAGGCAAGTTTCCCCTGCTGCATACGCTTACATTGGCGATGCTGTATATGAGTTATATGTTCGAGTTCTCTATCTGCTGCCACCTAAGCGTCTTAAGCATTATCATGATCGAGTGGTGTCCTGTGTGCGAGCAGAGGCACAGGCGCGCTGTTTGAGCCTGCTTCAACCCTATTTGACTGAGATGGAGCTCGATCTACTGAAGCGAGGCAGAAATGCTGCTTCTAAGGGTCCTAAGCGCGTTGACCCTGAAATTTATCAGCAAGCGACTAGTTTAGAAACCTTGTTAGGATATCTGTATCTTACGAATCCTTGCCGTTTGACCGAATTACTTCAGCAGATTTCTTTAAAAAATCGAGAAGGATTGGATTAACCAATAGGTTTTACCGACACTTTAGTTAGATCAGTCTTGATTTTTTTGAAGTGACTGAGATTAATCCCCTGGGGGGAGCCAATCGTATTAACGGCAGATCTTCTTTTTAAAACTCGAAGTTATTGAAGTGGTTATTGCCCAGAGTTCAGTATCAAAAATTTTAGGATAGACCTTAGCCAAGATGTTTAAAATGAACGAGCCGCTGACTCATTCCTGACTTTCAATTCATGTTGGGAATACGTTACAACGGCTGTTCTAGAAATGCTAGAAGCCATGAAGGTTCTGAGCGTCAAGCTTTGGCTTTATACCTTTCTTGGCTTTATACAGTTATGAGAACTCTGAAGAGACATCATCGATTCAGATAGTAGCATTGAGCCAAAAGTACAGGTTCGGCTGATTGGGTCGAGCTTTTCAACTGCGGCAAATCACATTTCATGGAGTTTAGCTCCAGGAGTCAGCACTATGGCAACATCTCGTAGACCCAACTCATCTAACCGATCGCAGGGATCGCCCAAAAAGGTAGTCCGCTCCCCCAAGGGATCGACCAAATTTAAAGGTAAGCCCAACTTGGAATCTTTTTCGAGTGAGTCGCCTTCACGACCCCAGAGAAAATCATCTGCCAGTCCTAAACCGCGCTATGGCAGAGATGATCGGGATAGCAGAGAATATAAAGAAAATAGAGACAGTAGGGAGTATCGGGACGGCAGAGGCAATAGACAGGGTAGTAGAGATAGTAGAGATAGTCGGAACATCGATTTTTCCCGCGATCGGCGAGATTTTGAACAGCCTAAGCCTGTCCGCTACACTCAAGGAAATTATGCCGAAGGCAATCAGGCAAGACAGGCTCCACGCGATCGCTACAACGCTGCTGAACAACCCAAATCGCGCTACAGAGGGGAAGAGGCAAGACAGGCTCCACGCGATCGCTACGATGCTGCCGAGCAACCTCAATTTCGACAACGTCGCGATCGGCTTGCTCCAGTGTCAGCAAACCCTGACGCTATTTCCCAGGGTTCATATGGTCGGAGAAAAGCACGTTTCTCTAGCTCATCTCCGTTCCCTCCATCAATAGCGCAATCAGTTTCTACAAATTCTTTTCAAGACACAGGACTCCAGGTTGCTGACGATACCGAAACAGAATCCGATTTGATCTACGGTCGGCATAGTGTTTTAGCAGCACTGGAGGGACAGCGATATTTGAATCGCATTTGGATTCTATCTAAGTTGCGATACGATCCCCGTTTTCATACTTTACTGTCGCAAGCGAAGGCGAACGGTACTGTAGTAGATGAGGTGGAATATCGGCGGTTAGAGCAGATGACCAAGGTGCCAATCACCAGGGCATTGTGGCACAAGTTGCCCCTTATGAGTACTTGGAATTGGGTGATTTGATTGAACGTGCCAAAGCGAGTAGCGATCGTCCTGTTTTGCTTGTTGCCGATGGGATTACTGATCCCCACAATTTGGGGGCAATTATCCGCACCGCAGAAGCGTTAGGGACTCAAGGACTGGTGATCCCGCAGCGTCGAGCTGTCGGATTAACCTCGGCAGTTGCCAAGGTTGCTGCTGGAGCTTTAGAAACTTTTCCAGTAGCGAGGGTAGTCAATTTAAGTCGAGCTTTGGAAGAATTGAAGAGCGCGGGTTTCTGGATCTATGGGACGGCTGCAACGGCAAGTCAGCCTGTGGATCAGGTGGAGTTTAATAGTGCTACTGTTTTGGTCATTGGCGCAGAAGGGGAAGGGTTAAGTTTATTGACCCAACGGTGTTGTGATGTTTTAGTTTCTGTTCCTCTTCAAGGTAATACTCCTAGTTTGAATGCCTCAGTGGCAACGGGGATGGTGCTCTATGAAGTGTACCGACAACGCCGTAGCCAAATGCACCATCTCGAAATTGACCCACAAGGGGCTTTTCAAAACAAGAGCAAGGCAGTATAAACAAAATGTAAAAATAAAAACCTATGTAAGTATTTGTGAGTGTCTCAGCGGTTTGCTTTGGGCAATTGCAAGATTCTGGCAGGTGAGTAAAAATCTATGAAAGAAGTTTCGATCAACATACTTACGTTTCTTGGGTTGGCTTGGTGGGTTGAGATCGTCACTGAAGCTCCAAATTGCACCTATTATTTTGGGCCTTTTGCCAATGTTAAAGAGGCAAAATCTGCCCAATCTGGATATGTTGAGGATTTGGAGCAAGAGGGTGCTAAAAACATCAAAGTCGCTGTAAAGCGCTGCAAACCAGACAAACTAACAATTTTTGATGATTCGACTGAGCCTAAACAGAGGCAAAACAGGCTTTCGCATATCCTGACCGGACAGGCATAGTCAAATTTTGTCTAGGGCTTGCTTACATCTATTGCTTGGCTGGGTGCCTCTGGAGCCAGCTATCAATATCTGCTAGGACTTGTTCACTAATTTCCCAAGGAAACAGGTGAGCCGTGTCTCTGTAGCAGTGGCTTTCACAGTTGCGTAAGTGCTCAGCCGTTTCTTGGCTAGCGCTGGCAGTGATATGTCGGTCGTCTAGTCCTGTTAGCATCAGGACTGGGCACTCGATTGAGGTGAGATCGGCTAAGCGATCATACCGTATCCTCTGGGCTTGGGCAGTCCACAACGCCTGAGTGGCGGCGGGTGTGGTTTGTAGATAAGCTGGCATTGCCTCATTAGCCAGGTGCTGGTAGGCAATGTCCGTATGTTGCTGAATTAGGTAGCGGAAGAGCGATCGCTTGCCAAAAGTGTCAATATTCCACTGCCAGCCAGGTTTAATTTTGTTAATGAGTGCAGCGATCCCGGTGTAGAGATTGTCCTGCCAGGTGATAGGTGGATGATCACCACGAGGACGGGCGGCTGTTGCGACTAGAATCAGTCCACTCACGCGATCGGGCTGTTTCAGGGCTAGCTCGATCGCCAGAATCCCTCCCAGTGACCAGCCCAGGATCATCAACTGGTCGATCTGCAAGCGATCGATTAGGGCTATTAGGTCCGTTAAGTGATCTTCCATGACAAATGGCTGTCGAGTCTGGCTCTTGCCGTAGCCCCGTAGATCAGGCGTGATGGTTTGAAAGCGATCGCCCAAGTGTTTAGTAAACACACTCATACACTGTGCAGATCCCGGATGCCCATGCAGACAAAGAATGGGATGTCCTTGCCCTTGGATTTCAACAGCCAGCGGAAAAACTGAGGAAGTCTGATCGGGAGTTGGAAGATTCATTGGAGAGTGGGGAATAGGTAGTAGCGATCGG
>JAAUOQ010000437.1 GCA_012034795.1 Leptolyngbyaceae cyanobacterium CRU_2_3 | reverse complement strand
CTACCTGATTTCGGGAGGGATTGCCAAAAATGTCAGAGATGCTTCTACGGCGATCGCCAGTTCGGCCAGTGAAATTGCTGCCACAGTCGAACAACAGGAGCGCACGATCGTGCAACAATCCGCATCGGTGAACGAAACTACGACCACGGTCGAGGAGTTGGGCGCTTCTTCTCGTCAGTCTGCCGAGCAAGCAGATACCTCAGCCGCCGGCGCTAAGCAAGCTTTGGGCGTGACCGAGGATGGACTGAGAGCAGTGGAGCAAACCACCGAGGGCTTAAATAATCTGAAAGACAAGGTGCGGGCGATCGCCGAGCAGATTATGCGCCTGAGCGAACAGACTGGGCAAATTTCCGGCGTCACAGCAGTAGTGGCAGATATCGCCAACCAAACCAATATGCTAGCGCTCAACGCAGCGGTAGAAGCGGCACGGGCAGGGGAACAGGGCAAGGGCTTTGCCGTGGTAGCGAGCGAAATTCGCAAACTGGCGGATGAAAGCAAAAAGTCTGCCGAACGCATTTACCAATTGGTGTCGGACGTACAGGCGGCCATGAACAGCACCGTAATGGTGACTGACGAAGGCACCAAAACCGCTGATGCCAGCATTCGTTTGGCGCAAGGAACGGCAGATGCCTTTAACACGGTGTCGGAAGCGATCAACAGCGTGTTCCTCAACAACCAGCAAATTGCCCTCGGTTCCAAACAGCAAGCGGTGGGCGTGCAGCAAGTAGTTTCCGCCATGAATGCGATCAACTTGGGTTCTAAAGAAACGGCTTCTGGTATCTCACAGGTGAAGGTAAGCGCCACCAATTTGAACGCTGTTGCCAAGAACCTGCAAGCGCTGGCTTAAAGCACGATCTGATTTGCTAGAGAGAAGCACGCCGAGCCGGAGTAAATGGCAATGGACTGTCCAGGCTAGTTGATTCAGCTTCTCTCCAGTTTCATCCCTTTGCCTGCCAGTCTATCTGCCTCAACTAAAGGTCTAACTGCCGCGATATATCTAAGATTTTCGAGTTAAATAATAATTAGATTTGGAGGAATCTCATGAGAATTACAACCCAACTACGGGCAACGGTTGCTGGTATTTTAATTTTGGGTTTGGGGAGTGTTGGCGCTGGCTTTTTCACAACTTCGGGGCAAGAAGGTACTGTTGTGAACCAAGCAGGGATCGTTCGTGGTGCTTCTCAAAGATTGTCGAAGCTGGAACTGGCTGACCAAGCAGATGATGAGTTGATTCAACGATTAGATGGAGTTGTTAAGGGACTGATTGAGGGAGACAATGATTTAGGTTTACCATCTGCTTCAGGTGATTTTCTAGTACAAATGCGTCGAGTTGAAACCCAATGGAAAGTGCTGAAAGATGCTATCTATCAAGTTAGACGAGATCCCAGGTCTAAAGGCGAACTCCTGGCTGTGAGCGAATCCTTTTTAAGACAGCAAACGAAGCAGTTTCAGCAGCTGAGAAAGTTAGTAAAGACAAGATCCAGAGCTTAAGAATTACGCAGATCCTTATCTTTCTCATCAATGTGGTAGTCCTGACTGGTGCTTGGTTGATTATTAATAATATTAGCAAGACCCTCAAAAATCTCGTCAGTACAATCGCTAGTTCATCTAGTGAAATTGCTGCCACAGTGGAACAACAGGAGCGCACGATCCTGCAACAGTCTGCGTCGGTGAACGAAACTACGACTACGATCGAGGAGTTGGGCGCTTCTTCTCGTCAGTCTGCCGAGCAAGCAGATACCTCAGCCGCCGGCGCTAAGGAAGCTTTGTCTGTGACCGATGATGGGCTGAAAGCAGTGGAGCAAACCACCGAGGGCTTGAATAATCTGAAGGACAAGGTGCGGCGATCGCCGAGCAGATTATGCGCCTGAGCGAGCAGACGGGTCAGATTTCCGGCGTCACAGAGGTGGTGGCAGATATCGCCAACCAAACCAATATGCTAGCGCTTAACGCAGCGGTAGAAGCAGCACGGGCAGGGGAACAAGGCAAGGGCTTTGCCGTGGTGGCGAGCGAAATTCGCAAACTAGCGGATGAAAGCAAAAAATCCGCCGAACGCATTTACCAACTGGTATCAGATGTACAGGCTGCCATGAACAACACCGTGATGGTAACCGATGAAGGCACCAAAACCGCTGATTCTAGCATTCGCCTCGCACAAGGAACCGCAGAAGCCTTTACAATGGTGTCGGAAGCAATCAACAGCGTGTTCCTCAACAACCAGCAAATTGCCCTTGGTTCCAAACAGCAGGCCGTGGGCGTGCAGCAAGTGGTTTCCGCCATGAACGCGATCAACTTGGGTTCTAAAGAAACGGCTTCCGGTGTCTCGCAGATGAAGGTAAGCGCCACCAATTTGAACGCTGTTGCCAAGAATCTACAAGCGATAACTTAACCCTAATCTGAGTTGCTAGAGAGAAGCACGCCGATCGGAGCAAACAGCAATGGACTGTCAAGGCTAGTTGATTCAGATTCTCTCCAGTTTCATCCCTTTACCTACCAGTCTATTAGCCTCAATTAAAGGTCTAACCGCCATGATTATAGAAGACGAAGAACTGCGAAGCCTCTATAAAGCAAGCAGCAGCGAACACATCCAAAACATCGAAGCCGGTATCCTGCACCTGGAAAAGCATCCCCAGGATACCGCCAAACTCGAAGAGTTATTGCGCGAAGCCCATTCGCTCAAAGGCGATTCCCGTATGTTAGGTGTCGTTGATGTGGAAACCCTGATTCACCAGATCGAAGAAATCTTCACATCCGTCAAAAAGGGAGAGACTAACCTGACTTCCGATTTGTGCGATCGCCTCTATAAAGGTGTAGATGCAGTTGGCAAAATTGCCCATGAAGCCGTCACCGGCGAACCTTCTAACGTCAAGGTTTTTCAGACCCTGGCGCAACTAATGGGAGCAGTAGATCTGGGTACGACAACTGCTCCCCCAGCCATGCCAGCTAACATGCCAGCTAATCTGCCAGCACAAACCGATCGCGAACTCGCTGACATGTTTGCCGAGTTCCAAAGTCAGCAAGAAAATGCCGCTGCTTCCCAAGCCGCTCCGCAGGCTGTACCCGCCGCAGAACCTCAAGACGAGGCGATCGCCACAGGTGATAGCTACCAAATTGACACGCTGAGAGTAGAAGCCTCTCGTTTGGATCGACTGCTCACCCAAGCCAGCGAGCTATTGGTAACGCAAGGACGGTTTAGCGATCGCACCGGCGATCTGCAAGCAATCCAGGCTCTGTGGGAAGAATGGAGCCGCGAAACATTTGTCAGCCGTATGGCTTTTGACGAACTGGAGCGGCGTTTACAAACCCCCGAACTGAAGCCAATTCAGAGATTCTATCACCAGGTAGACCAACGACTAGAGCGACTGGGCAGTGCGATCGCGCAATTAAAAAATGCCACCGACGACGATACCGCCCGCTTGGAAATCGTCAGCAACGATCTTGAGTCTGGCATTCGCGCCATGCGGCTGTTGCCCATGTCCTCAATTTTCGGCTTGTTCCCCAGATTGGTGCGGGATATTGCCAAACAATTGGGCAAGGAAGTGAATCTGATCGTGGAAGGTGGTGATACCCGTGCAGACAAGCAGATTCTTGAAGGCATGAAAGCACCCCTCACCCACCTGATTCGCAATGCTGTCGACCACGGCATCGAATCACCCGACGATCGCCAGCGCCAGGGAAAACCGCGCGCTGCCACGATTCGGCTGCGGGCCTATCAAACGGCCAGCTCCGTATGCATAGAAATCCAGGATGATGGTCGCGCATCGATACCGATGCGATTAAACGCACCGCCCTGCTGCGGGAATTGCACACAGAAGCCGAACTCGCCAGCCATGAGTACCGCACAGATCCAGTCGCTGATCTTTGCCCCCGGCTTCTC
>JAAUOQ010000436.1 GCA_012034795.1 Leptolyngbyaceae cyanobacterium CRU_2_3 | reverse complement strand
CTGACTATGCCCGAATTACAGATTTCACGGATGGTCAAGATGTGATCCAACTCAAGGATGTCTCAGGAATTTTATCAGGCTACAGCCTGGCTGATAGTGTGACTGTGAACGGCAACACAGGCGTTGGCGTTTACTACAACAATTTTTTCCACTCCGAATTGATTGCCATCGTCCAGGGCGCAACAGCAGCTCAACTCACTTTTGGTGCAGCGAGCAGTGGCACGATTACCCTCAGTTAATCAAGGTAGGGGCGTTTCCCGCCCTTACTCAATCACTGACGAGAATACAACGCCATCACAACAAGACATTCCAACAAACATTCCAACAAAACATCCAACAAAACATCCAACAAGACAAAAGGAGGGCAATATTGCCCCCCTTTTGTCGTTTGACCCATAGCATTTTATCTATGAACTAACTAATGGCATTAACTAGTTCATGGGATAGCCTACTGTGCAGGCAGAAATGCGATCGGATTGGCTGCCCCTCCACCCGCAGGCCGAACCTCAAAGTGAAGATGAGGTCCTGTGCTGTATCCTGTGCTTCCCATCTCAGCAATCTGTTCGCCCTGGCGGACTCGCTGCCCTTCACGCACCAAACTGCGATTGAGATGAGCATAGCGAGTGATACTGCCGTCTGGATGGCGAATATCTACCATATTGCCGTATCCTCCTGAGTTCCAATCCGAGTATTCAACGACACCCGTAGCGGCTGCATAGACGGGAGTTCCCACATCAGCAGCAATATCAATTCCCTGGTGCATCCTGCCCCAGCGCCAACCGTAGCCAGAAGTTAAAAGTCCACGGGCAGGCCAAATGTAGCCGTTGGAGCGAGCACCTTCAGGCAAATAAGCCTCTGCACCCGCCAGAGGCGGCAAATCTGGAGAAACCGTGCGACCCGTAATGGGTTGGCGAAGCGGAGCATAATTTTCTGAACCAATAGGAGCCGTGGCAACCACACTGGGCTGTCCTACAGAAACCGGAGATTGGGGAACTGGTGCTGGGTTAGCACGACTAGTGCTGTATTGAGGTCTGGCTGAAAATGTACTCAACGGCATTGCAGTAGGAACAGCAGGAGCTTCGATCCGAGCCGCTACAACAGTTGGTTGATCTGTACTATCAGGTTGTGCTGTTGGATCGACCTGATGCTTAGCTCGTAAAGCTCTCACCTCGGCCAACAAATTCTCAACATAGCGGGGACTTTCAGTAGACTGAACCGCTTCTGGAATTTCGAGACTATTGGCTTTGGTACTGATACCAGAAGGTCTATCAGAACTGGTGTTATTGGTACTAACAGTAGCTGGAACGACTGGAACCGGATTTGCGTCAGGCAGATTTACTGCACGAGGTAAGATTGCCACTGGCTGAGCTGGAGATGCTTCAACAATGGCTGGCACTTGCGGCTGGGTACTGGGAACCCGCAGGACTTGTCCTACAAAGATCACATTTGGATCGCTCAAACGATTGGTGTTAACCAGCATTGATTGAGGGATATTATGTTCCCTAGCAATTTCAGCCACCGTATCACCAGGGCTAACCCGATATTCTTGCAATTGAGTTGGCAATTGAGACGCAAGTGCCACGTTCTGATGTACCGGCTCTTGAACAGTTGAAGGGGGTAACGTAGTTGGATTGGGAAGTGCTTCAGCAACTTGCACAGGCAATGTGCTAAGAGGGGTGCCGGAAGACATCGCCGCCTGAGATGTTGGAATACTGAGAGAGTCACTGACTCGAATCCGATCAGGATTTGCCAAGTTGTTTGCTGCCAACAAATCGCGTTGCGAAACACCGTGAGATCTGGCGATCGCCGCCAATGTGTCTCCAGCCTGAACCTGGTAAGTAACTGTCTCAGGCTTCACAGGAGTTTCCGCAGCAGTGGGCGGCATTGAAGGCGGCAAAGTCGCTATATTTGCCTTACCAGCCTCACCTGAAGACGCTGCACCACTTAACCCCTCAGACCGCAACCCCGCCAAACTATCCCTTAACTTATTGCGCTGTTCCCGCAGGCGGTTTAAGGCAGTATCTCGATCCACTGCTGCTGGACTAGCCGTAGCAGATGCCTGCTGAGCCAATGAGATCTGATTCAAGTTCGCTGAAGCCAGGAGTTCAGGAGCAGCAACTTTTCCAGTGACATCAAATTGACGATTGACCGGAATCTTCAGAGTCTGACCAGGCTTAACGGTAGCATCAGTAGTTAGATGATTGGCAGCAATAATATCTTGAACATTGACCCGATAACTACGGGCAATCTGCGAGAGAGTTTGCCCTTCACGCACTACATGTTCAACAACGGCAATCGCGGGTGCAATGGTTGCCGACTCTGTTACAGAAGTGGGCAAGGTTGCAACTTGCGAAACCGAGGGCACGGTTGCCTCTGTCCCTCTTGGCTCGGCTGCGGTTGCAGCATCGTCATGATGAGGCAACACTAAACTGGATGCACCCATTGAAAGGGCTAATCCAAACATGGCAGCAGAGGTGCGTGCCCTACGATGAACTCCCGTAGGAGAGTGTTCAGGTTGCCCTGCCGTTTCGTGGGGGGAGCAGGAAACAGGCTTGACCTTCCGCAGAAATGCTCGCTTCAAGAATGACCTCCTAATGAGCAGCGTTTAACTATCCTCGAATCGACCTACACGTGTGAATCGACCTAACTTGCGAATCAACTTAACTGGTGAACTGTCTCGTGCTTGTCAAATTGCCTATGACAAAAATCACATGAGGTAGCGATCGAGATCACAGACTTTAAGGTATGACCAGGTAACATTACCTTGATTTTTTGACTTAGACAAGCTTACACCAGTTAATTAAAAATTCAAGACTTGCACATTTCAAGAAATCGAATCTTTCAAAAGAACCAAACACTGTTGCATCCTGCTGAGAAACCCACCGAAATGGGTTTGGCTTCAACGGCACAGTGTACAGCATCAAATAAAACAATGGCATCTGATGATACCAAGACTTGTTCATTTAAAAGCAAGCATCAAAACACGTCCTAAAGCCCCATCGCTTCGATCTCGAAACCTTTTTCTAGACCTAGTTCTAGCCTCTGAAAATAGCTAGGATTCTGGGTTTAAGAGAACGAAAATTCTATAAGGAAAGCAATTTTCTTTTTTCTATCAATCGCGGTTCAATCGACTAATAGAACAGTTGATCCTACGGTTGACGGTATTTTTTTAGACTACGTAGCCCCCACAAAATTACTGGGCTTCAATGACCAGTTAACCCGTGAATTTCCAAGGGCTTGAGCATTAGTAGCAATTTATAAGGCTGTGAAATTTTGCGCGCTTTTGTATATAAATTTCTTATAGAGCTTAGCCGCATTTTGTAGTGCAGGCGACTGAAGTGTTCCCGCGTCTTTTCATTTTCAGAGCATAATCTACTCCTTTAAGCAGATTACAAAACAGTGAGTTAAATATTACTCACTTAACTGAACCATACATTCCAACCATGCATTCGCGGATGCATATATATAGATATAGGTATGATCCAAGCTTTCTAGTCATAAATTGGGTTGCTAGAACACTTTAAATGATGGCTGAACTTGAACTGGCTTTGGTTGACTACAACAGGGCGATTGCAGTTTACGGAAACCCGGCAAAAAAAAATTAAAAATTCCAGATCTCTGGGAAATCACTCTAGAAAGCCTAGCTGTCGGCGCGCTTCAAACAGCCCCACTGCCACACTGACCGACAAATTCAGACTTCGCACTCCTGCTTGAGACATCGGAATGTGAACCGTTGCATCACAACTTGCTAATACCTCTGGGTGCAAGTCCTTGGGTTTCACAACCAAACAGTAGCCAATCCGTTACCTGAAACTGAAATTTTGCATAACTATACGTCCCTGAAGTGCTAACCCAATTGACGGCCTATTTGTCGC
Source organism: Leptolyngbyaceae cyanobacterium CRU_2_3 (assembly GCA_012034795.1). Classification (GTDB taxonomy): domain Bacteria; phylum Cyanobacteriota; class Cyanobacteriia; order Elainellales; family Elainellaceae; genus Drouetiella. Next base: position 4 of record JAAUOQ010000436.1, on the reverse strand, counting down.
TGAT
>JAAUOQ010000435.1 GCA_012034795.1 Leptolyngbyaceae cyanobacterium CRU_2_3 | reverse complement strand
GCCAAAATTGGCGAAATTTCTGCGGCTTTGGGTGGGTGGAATGGCTCTCGGCTCATGGGCGATAGCCTCTGGATGAAGGCCCTATGGTGCGACAGAGACAACTCTGCATCAGGACTCAATGTACTCCTTCTACCATACGCCCCAAGAAATTGTAGTCTGTTGGATTGCGCTCAGCAATGCCATTCCTGGGGCCAGCACGATTGAATATGTGCGGGGATCTCACAAATGGGTGCTGTCAGGCACCGTACCTGAATTTCACGCGCCGAGTAAGAGCTATCACTGGGAGATGGAACAGGCCGCTAAACAGGCTGGAATAGATCAACCCGAAGTGCTTCAGTTGGCAATTAAACCAGGAAGTTGTGCCTTTCACCATGGTCACATGTGGCACGGTTCTGGAAAAACTTAATGCCGGATGTGATTCGCCGCAGTCTCGTGCTGGCTCATATTCCCGCTGAGTCTAAGTTTAAACCAGCAGGAGCCTATGTTCCAGGAGGGTACATTGCTGGGCGCTACAAGCGATACGGCGATGACGCGATGGATGAGAGCTTTTTCCCGATTGTGTGGCGAGAAGATGGCTATCGTACGGCATTCCTGGCAGATTACTGCGAGGATACCTTGGTTCCGTCTCCTGCTTTAGTTCGTTGAGAGGGTGAAGAAAATTGGCGACACACACTCCCATTCAGCTAACAAACGAACAAATTCAACAGTTTCAGGAGCAGGGGTTTCTGATTCTAGAAAAGTTGCTTGATCTAGAACAGGTCGATCGCTTAGTTGAACGATTTGATCCTCTCTTTGCAACTCGGTTTGAAACCGGGATCTATCCTGATGAATGGCATGGACGCCCCAGTCTGAGTCAACCCACAGCAACGCGACAGATGGCTGGAATGTGGCGATGCGATCGCACCATTGCCAGTTTTACATTATCGGCTGAAATTGCTCGGCTGAATGCAAGTCTGGGTGGTTGGTCAGGCGGGCGATTGGCAACTGACAGTTGCTGGATCAAACCTCCAGGTGCGCCTGCGGTCTATTTTCACCGCAACAACACCCAAGTCACTAGCATTAACCCATCCACCGTCATCACCTGCTGGATTGCCCTCAGCGGCACAGTAGCCGAGGCTGGCACACTAGAGTTTGTCCCCGGTTCCCATCGCTGGGAATCTGCTGACCAATTTCGGTTTCTCCACGCCCCCCCAGAAGACCACCGCCAACCCCTGTGGAAGGCAGCTTCTGAGGCAGGTGTGGCAACTCCTGACATTATCACTGCGGAGATTCCACCGGGGGGATGTATCTTCTTACATGGCAACCTCTGGCATGGGTCAGGGCCAAACATGACATCCAACAAAACACGTCGGAGTTTTGCCATCAGCACCCTTCCAGCCGATGCCACCTTTCAACCCCAAGGGACAGGATATGGCTACATTTTCAGCCGCTATCGGCGGATGGCAGATGACGCGATCGATGAGAGTTACTTCCCGATTCTCTGGACATCGGGTGGATACCGTTCTCCAATGGTGCTGGAATATTGCGGGGATGCTCTGGCTCTCCCATCTGGACTGGATGTTGCTGAACCGGGTGCTGAACTAGATGCTGAACTAGATAATGCCATCTCCCTCACCCCGTAGGACTGACTTTTGCTCATACTGAGGAACACTTATGACGGTTGCACTTCATCAACGAGTTGGCGATCGGGTTGCTGAATTTGTCGAAACTCTCAGGGCACAGGGAATTAAGCAAGTCCGCTTTGAATTTACAGACTTGCACGGGGTATCTCGCTCTAAGCTGGTTCCCATTGATGCGGTTGAAGGCTTTTCCCGTAAGGGGTTGAACTTTTATGGCGGCATGATGGGATTGGATACTGGCTCTCAAATCGTGCCGCAGACGGGGTTGCATGAGGATATGAATTATCGAGACGGGGTGATCATGCCAGACTTTGAAACGCTCACCCCGATTCCCTGGCTAGACCATCAGGCTCGCGTCATGTGTGATTACGAATGGAGTCCGGGTGTGCCGATCGAATCCTACCCTCGATACGTGTTTAAGCGCGTGCTGACAAAGCGGCAGAGATGGGATTTGATGTGATGATGGGTCAAGAATTTGAGTTCTATCTGCTAGACTGGGAAACCCGTCAGCCTGTGTTTGAAGGCTTTCATGCCTTCAACACCTTACGCAACCAATATCTGCCGATCATTGATACACTCCTCGATCATCTAATTGCCTCTGGCGTTGATCTGATTGACCATAGCTGTGAGTATGGCCCTGGGCAAATGGAGATTAACTATGGGCCGGCTATTGGCATGAAGGCAGCCGACAAGTCTTTCTTTTTCAAACACATCGTCAAAGAAGTTTGCCAACGAGCAGGCTACCTGGCCACGTTCATGAGCCGTCCCTTTAGTGACCAATGTGGCTGTGGCTGTCATGTCCATGTCTGTTTACTAGATAAAGACAGTGGTCGCAATATCTTCCTGGATCTGGATGGAGAGAATGGGTTGTCTTCCACAGCCAAATCTTTCATTCAGGGCATTCTGGAACATGGTCCTGGGATGATGCCACTGATTGCCCCAACGCCTAACTGCTATCGTCGCTACCTGCCACCCACCTTTGTTTCTATGTATCGTGGTTGGGGGGTTCAAGACCGGACAGCAATGGTGCGGGTTAAGGCATCGCAGGATGAGAATACTCACATTGAAATGCGGGCGGCTTCTAGCGTCAGCAATCCCTATCTCAGCGCGGCAGCCACTGTGGCAGCAGGATTGTTGGGAATCAAGCGTGGGCTTAAGCTACAGCCACCGATTGAAGGGCAGGGGCTGCACGGCGATCGCGATTTTCCCATGTTGCCACAAACGCTAGATGAGGCTCTGGTAGCTCTATCTGCCGATCAAGATCTGTGTGAAATTTTGGGCGAAGATTTCGTTCGTGTCTTCACGGCGGTAAAACAAGCTGAACTCAATCGGTTCAAAGCCCACGTTACCGATTGGGAAAAAACGAGTACATGGAGATTTATTAATTTGATTGGCGCGGCTCATCTCTCTTAATTTATTAACGGCACCCTAAACCTATGACACAAACCACCAATCCGTCTGTTCGTACAGACAATGTCACCCTTGCGGAACTGATCCCGCCTCGGATTTTGCCCAAAGTTTTGGGCCGCTGGGATCTGATCGTGGTCTATATCTCGATCATCTATGCCAGCTACGGCTCCGGACAGATGGCAGGTGCGGGTTGGCAGTCCATTAGCATCTGGCTCCTAGCCTATGTGATTTTCTTGGTGCCAGCCGGAATGTGTTCTCTAGAACTGGGGGAATCTCTTCCCCGATGAGGGCGGTGTCTATGTCTGGGCTAGCAAGACAATGGGCCGGTTTTGGGGCTTCATGGGCGGATGGCTGTCCTGGATGCCTGTATTTGGTGCGATTACTCCGTGGACGGCGATCGCCACTGCCTATCTCTCCACTGCTTTTGGCTGGAAACTCCAACTCTGGCAACAGGTGGGGGTACAAATCATCGTGGTCTGGGCAGCCGTGTTGGCGGCATTGTTTAGCTTACGATTTGCCCAGAATATTGTGAATCGGTTGTTTTATGTCTATGCCGCGCTGTCAGTTTTTAGCATCGTGGCGGCGATCGCCTATGTTGTGATGAATGGTAAGTTTGCCACCCCGATTCCGCCCATAGGGGAACTGGTACCGAATCTTCAAGAAAATGGAGCTATTTTTGCGTTGGCCGTTCTACTCTTGTTAGGCGTAGAAACCCCTTTCAACATGGGGGTGGAGATGAAGTCGGTGAGCAAGTCATACCAATTTAAACGGTATCCACGACAGATAGAGCGTCCAGAATAAAGGAATAACCCGTGATGGAAGCAACAACTTCGGACGATAACTCAGACAAGAGTTGATCCACTTTG
>JAAUOQ010000046.1 GCA_012034795.1 Leptolyngbyaceae cyanobacterium CRU_2_3 | reverse complement strand
CAGGTGTGACAACGGAGGAGGAGCGATGCTATTCTCAATCCTCTCTCTAGCGATCGCGATCTCCGCCATCTACCTCAGCTACAAGTTAACAGATGAAATCATGCGCTTGCTCATCAAGTTGATTGGGCTGTTTAGCCTGGTTTTGAGCCTGGTGTATGCTCTCTGGTTAATTCAATTGCTGGTTGTCATGATCATTCTTGTGACCTCAAACTGTGCTCAGCCACATTGTCTTCGGCGAATTAATTGTTCCTCTTTTTGTGCTTCCCGCTCAAATTGTCCTTCTCTGCCCGTCTAATTTGACCTCATTTTCTATTTCTACGCTTAGTCGTCCATTCATTTTAGGAGAAAATTCCATGACTGTTACCCTCACCGAAAAAGCAGAATTTCGCCTCCGTGCCTTTTTGCAAGGTAGCGCTGACCCTTCCTTAGAAAAGGGAGTGCGAATCGGAGTCAACGATGGTGGCTGCAACGGCTACCAATACACCATCGACATTGCCAACAGTCCTCGCCCCGATGACTTGATTGAACAACAGGGCAAGGTTCGGCTTTACATTGATCCTCAAAGTGCGCCCCTCCTGCAAGGGGTGGTGGTTGATTTTCTGGAAGGACTGATGGAGAGCGGTTTCAAATTTAGCAACCCCAATGCGACCGATACTTGCGGCTGCGGTAAATCTTTCCAGGCAGGTGATTGCACCCCTACGGCTGTGCCATGCAGTTAATGAATCAAAACCTATTCGATCTTGGAGAACACCCTTATGGCGACCTATCAAGTCCATTTAATCAACAAAAGCGATCGCTTGACATCACCATTCCCGTTGAAGACACGACGACTATTCTGGAAGCTGCCGAAAACCAAGGATTAGACTTACCTTTCTCTTGCCAGTCCGGGTCTTGCTCTAGTTGCGTAGGCAAAGTCGTTGAGGGCGAACTGGATCAATCGGAGCAAGTCTTTCTCGACGACGAACAAACCGCCAAAGGATTCGTTTTGCTGTGTGTGGCTTATCCCCGCTCCGATTGCACGATCCGTACCCATCAAGAAGCTTACTTGGTTTAGAGGACACCCTAAAAGAGGATAGATTTGATGTTGACCACAGGATTTTCGGTTCAGGGCTCTTCATTAAAATTGCTGCGATCGCACGAACGGGGGGTAGTCAGCCGCATCAATACCTCGCGGGATTCGACCGTTCAAAACTTGAGGGCAATGGGGCTAACTCCGGGGGTATCGATCGCTGTAGAACAACGCTTTCCACGTTTCATTGTCCGAGTTGGTAATAATCGCCATGCGTTGGATGAAGCTGCGATTAATGCGATCTATGTCCGAATTGTTGAACATTAAGGTTCGCAAAAGTTTATTAAAGAGTGGTAGCAATGGCTGAACAACCGATTTCTAATGAGGTAGCGTTAAGGATTGCTCTTGCCTCCAGATTGTTCCCAGAGTTGTCAATTGCTGACTTCATCGAAGCACTACAGACTTACTTAGGGGATACTCTGGATGAAACTAGCTTGAGTAGAATTACAGTCACAAACCTAAAAACAGCCCTCGGACAAACCTATGAACTGGACGGGGAAGAACATGGAGAAGATGCAGATGCTGCCGATATTGCGATTCTGAAAAAGGCAGTGCGAATTTTGTGGGGTGAACTGGATGAAATTGACCAGTTACCGGCGATCGAGCCTTATCAAGAGGGTGATATGCCCAATTCAATTCGGGTAGCTGTAGCATCCAATAATCAGGAAACGCTAGACGGGCATTTTGGTTCTTGTTTGCGTTATCTGATTTATCAACTCTCCACGGAAGCGATCAGACTAATCGACATTCGCTCGGCACTTGAAGCAGATTTATCAGAAGACAAAAATGCCTTCCGAGTTGGATTGATTCGGGATTGTCCAGTGCTTTACATCGTCGCAATTGGTGGCCCCGCAGCCGGAAAAGTGGTTCAAGCTGGGATTTACCCCATTAAAAAAGAAATCGGCGGTGCAGCCAGAGTCATGCTCAGCGAATTGCAACAGGCGATCGCCACCTCTCCCTCCTCCTTGGCTAGCCAAAATCCTGGGTGTTGCAGACGGCGATCGCGTCAAAAACTACAAAGCACTGGTGTAAAGGCACTGGCGTAAAGGCACTGGCGTAAAGGCACTGGCGTAAAGGCAAAGTATACTGTCATGATTAGAACTCTAGGCATCCCTCGGTTTGACCAATGCGTCCTCAATATGGGATTGATTAATCTCTGTAATCAAGAGAGCTACGTGGGGCAGTCAATCCGTCGTTTGTATCACCTCCGAGAAGACGACGATGCACCCAGCGATCCCTGGCGAAGGCTGCACCAGATCATCCTCCATATTCCCCATCCTGATCAGCAATATGACGGGGTAACTCTGGAAGCTGGACTGACTCAAGGCTACAACATTGAGGTGAAAGCGGTTGCAGACCCTAACTCGATTCCCTACAAAGTTCCAGAAGGTGGGCAGTTTGTAGTGGTGATGAAGCAAAAGGGTTTGGATGCTGGGTTTGCGATCGCCGCCACTGGAATTTTCACCCGGCCGCTGGCCCTGCTCAGCCTAGAACTAATCCTAGACATGACAACGCCTGAATATCAGTCCATTGTGGTCAAACATCCCGTGATGCGCGACTATCCATCGGGCTGGGGAAAATCAGCTTAATCAATTCCTCAACCACACTCTTCCCTATGAAGCCTTGCCCAATCTAGTGGGATATGTTGACCAAGCATTGAACCCAGACTATCGTCCCCCAACTTGGGATGAAGTTCACTTGGCAGCAAAAGGATTTGCTGGGGTTTGAAGTCTAGCCCGTTTTAACTGAAAGCGATCGAAATCCATCAATCCCTTAATCTCAGGAGAACACTCGTCATGTCCACATTAACAGGATTAACATTTGGCGGTAAAGCTTGGACACCCAAATTCCTGCAAGCGATCGATTTTGCCCGCTGTATTGGCTGCGGCAGATGTTTGAAAACCTGCGGACGCGGAGTGATGGCATTACGGGCACTAAACGAAGAGGGAGAATTTGTCGATAACGAAGAGGATGATGAAATTGAACGCAAAGTGATGACGATCGCCAATGCAGATAATTGTGTGGGCTGTGAAGCCTGTGCTAGAGTTTGTCCTAAAAATTGTCAAACCCATGCCGAATTGGCGATCGCTGGAGTATGAACCCATCTGCCTCCTCTCACGCCTCTGAACCTCATTGGGCGACTTACTATCAAGCAGTAGAAGGTCGCCCACCCCGTGAAACGCTGCTGACAGCCTTAGCAAAGTTTGACGCAGAGCCGCTGCTTGATGCTCCCCGATGGGCAGTTGATTTAGGTTGCGGCGATGGCCGCGATACCGTGGAACTACTGCGCCGAGGCTGGCGCGTTTTAGCGATTGATGGAGAACAGCAAGCATTTGATCGCCTGCTCGATCGCCCCGATCTTCAGCGCGATTTGCTACAAACTCAGCAGATGCGGTTTGAAACCTTGACCTTGCCGCCCTCCATCGATTTAATCAATGCCAGCTTTTGTCTTCCCTTTTGTCCACCCGTAGATTTTCTGAAGCTTTGGCAAACTCTTACAACATCGCTCAACTCAGGGGGAAGATTCTGTGGGCAGTTGTTTGGCGATCGCGACTCTTGGGTCGTTTATCCCAATCGCACACATCACACACGCCAACAAGTTGAAGATCTGCTACAACCTTTTGAGGTGGAGTGGTTAGATGAAGAAGAGCATCCAGGAGTCACAGCAATCGGAGAAGAAAAGTATTGGCATATTTTTCATATTGTTGCCCGTAAAAGAGGTGAGCAGATCTCCGCTTCTTAGAGTAGTCGGAGATCTGGAAAGTTAGAGATCTGTTGGTTTAGTCGATCGCCACGATCACATCGCTGGCTTTAACGACAGCATAGGCTGCCTTGCCCACACTTAACCCTAATCGTTCTGCTGAAGCCTTTGTGATGATGGCAGTAATTTCAACACCTGGCGCAACTTCTAAAACCACCTCTGTATTCACAGCGCCAATTTCAACCGCTTTCACAGTTCCTTTTAGAGCATTTCGCGCACTAATTTCCATGTTCAATTCCTTATTTAATCTCAGAAAAATTCATCTTAACTCTTACTCTACATGAAGATTTTATCCATGACATGAGAATCTTTAAATTTATCATTGAATAAATTAATTAAAAAAAACCTAAAATTGATATTTTCTTAATCTAATTAAGGCATAGATTAATATTTATTAAAGTCTGAAGTGAATGATACAAAAACACTTTTTGATCAGAGCAAGATATTCTCAAGAAGCACAGAATTGGAATGGGTCAATGATGCTTGTTGCCATGTCTAGTGATTTTCTATCCACTGATCTATCGCCTCTCTGGATTTCCCTGAAAACGGCCGGGCTAGCGACGATCGCCACATTCTTAATTGGCACGGGCGCAGCTTACAGGATGCTGGGCTATCGTGGTCGTTGGAAATCGCTGATTGAGGGTATGCTGATTGCTCCATTAATTTTGCCGCCCACCGTCGTTGGATTTTTATTGCTGCTGCTGTTTGGCAAAAATGGCCCCCTCGGGAAACTGATGCAGTCCTTTGACTTCACAATTGTCTTTACCTGGTATGCTGCTGTCATAACGGCAATCGTCGTCTCGTTTCCTCTGATGTACAAAACAGCATTGGGGGCTTTTGAACAAATCGACAGTAGCCTATTACAAGTAGCTAGAACATTAGGTGCATCTGAAAGACGGATCTTTTGTCAAATTCTCTTACCGCTGGCGATTCCTGGACTGGCGGCTGGCATTACCCTGGCGTTCGCACGGGCATTGGGAGAATTTGGGGCAACGTTGATGCTGGCCGGCAATATTCCGGGTCAAACGCAAACGATGCCGATGGCGATTTACTTTGCAGTTGAAGCAGGAGCTATGGGCGAAGCCTGGCTATGGGCGATCGCCATTATCACCCTGTCGCTATCCGGTTTAATGATTGTCAACCTGTGGCAGCAGCGCCATGAACAGAAAAGACAGCGATCGCAAGTGGAATTGCTGGAAGCCAATGAGCCTGTGAATCGGGGTGGGAAAAGCACCGAACCTGCCCAGTTAGAATATCAATTAGGGTATTCAGTAGCAAATCAAATTAAACCACTCCTCCACACGAGACAAGTAGGATTATTCGTCGATATTGAAAAACAAGTATCGAACTTTAAACTCGACACAGCTTTTACCGCACAGCAAGAAAATTTGGGGATACTCGGCGGATCAGGATCGGGGAAAAGTATGACCCTCCGCTGTATCGCGGGGGTGGAAACACCAACTCAAGGGCGAATTGTCTTGAATGGGCGCACCCTGTTTGATGCAGATCAGCAGATTAACCTGCCTAGCCACAAACGCAACGTGAGTCTGGTGTTTCAAAACTATGCGCTGTTTCCCCACCTGACGGTTGCCCAAAATATTGCCTTTGGGTTGCAGCGTCTACCCAAATCGCAGCGCCGACAGCGCGTTGCTCAACAGCTTGCCCTGGTGCAAATGCAGGGATTGGGCGATCGCTATCCCCATCAACTTTCGGGAGGACAACAACAGCGGGTGGCATTGGCAAGGGCACTGGCAACCGAACCGGAAGTACTGTTGCTAGACGAACCTTTCTCGGCACTCGATACCTACCTCCGCAGCCAAATGGAACGGCAACTTTTGGCAACCCTAGCAACCTATCGCGGCATTACATTATTTGTTACCCATAATCTGGAAGAGGCTTACCGAATTTGTGAAACGCTAATGGTGATGTCTGGGGGAAAGGCGATCGCCTACGATTCTAAACATCAAATCTTTGAACATCCCCAAACAGTTCGCATCGCCCAACTGACGGGCTGCAAAAACTTTTCTCGTGCAGTAGTGCAGGGAGCCAGTTTAGTGGAAGCAACCGATTGGGGCATCACCTTACAAGTACTAGAAGCCATTCCCGATCGCCTCACTGATGTGGGTATCCGCGCCCACCAAGTTAGCATTACAACTCATCCTGACTCGGATAATACTTACCCTTGCTGGTTAGCTGCAACCAGCGAAACGCCGCATCGGATGACATTGTTTCTGAAGTTTAATGGCATCCCTACTGATGCTCAGGACTACCATGTGCAGGCAGAAGTCTTTCAAGAAAAGTGGCATACGATCAAAGATCAGCCGTTTCCTTGGTCTGTGCGGCTTGATCCCGCTCGGCTGATATTGATGGTAGATAGGTAAACAGCAATATCCACGATAGGCATCATTCATGGCAACTGTTATTTTCTACGAAAAACCAGGCTGTATTAATAATACCAAGCAGAAAGCATTGCTAAAGGCAGCAGGGCATATTGTAGATGCTCGCAATCTGCTCACAGAAGCATGGACAACTCAGCGATTACAGCAGTTCTTGGGTCAATATCCGGTCGTTGAATGGTTTAACCGCAGTGCCCCCTTAATCAAGTCAGGAGAGGTGATTCCTGAGCAAATCGATCGCCCCACTGCATTACATCTGATGGTAGAGCACCCGTTGTTGATTCGGCGGCCGCTGCTCCAGAGCGGCGATCACTACGCCATTGGATTTGATATCCATGAAATAGAAGCTTGGCTGAGTTTAACTGCTATTCCAGAAAGCCAACCAGCATTGTCTGATGACTTGAAGCAGCAAGATCTACAAACTTGTCCTCGGCATTCCCAAGATCCATCATAGGTATTTTCTTAACGTTCCACTATTCTTTTGATTTCTTCTCTCTTTCACTTATGTCTGAACATCATTCTCCTTCTGCTCAACCCGTTCCTGAAGCCGGATTAAGAGTCTCCCACTTTGCAGATTTAGTTCGGGTTGCCCAAATCGTTTATGATCCGTCTGGAGGCTTATCCGGGCGATCGCTCTCGGTTGACTGGCAATCCTTTGGTATACCAGAAGCTGTAGCTGTTGATCTCAAAATACTGGGACAGCGCTATCAGTTTGCCTCGCCTCACATGCCACCCGATGTGATCTGGGAACAACTCACGCCAGCCAGTCGCAAATGGTTTATCGAAAATCGGGCACAGCTTGCTGAGTTAGAAGAAACATTTCTAGCCCGTGATGAAGATTAGAATCAGGCTGAAAACCCATGCTTTGTTTTAGGCGTGGCACAAAGTGCTACGCCTAAAACAAGATTCAGTAGATCGCAAATGAGGTTTTGGGCGCGCGACGCGCGCCCCAAAACCTCATAAATCCTGGTTTTCCGCCCGCTGCGCGGGCGGAAAACCAGGATTTTGAAAGGATTATTTGGAGCTTTGCGATCTACTGAGATTTGGTGTTAAGGAGTATTGAAGCCGACATGATATTACCCATTACGATCGCTCTCGATAAATAGATAGTTCGTCTACGCGGATCTCAAACAAATCAACCATCTCTGGGGTTGCGTAGATCCGCAGTTTGGCATCTTGAGAAAACTGTGACATTAAATCACCCAAGACCACAACCTGGTTGAGTACTTGCCAATTTGTTGGGAGATCGGGACAAACAATCACCAGTGTCACCACATTCGCCATCGTAGTGATCGACCAATCACAGGCAAGCAGGAGTTGTTGGCGGGTTGAGTCGCACTGTTGCTGGAAGCGTTGAGTCAGAGATAAGTCTAACTGGCGGCGGAGGATGCGATCGCCGAGTTCGAGGTGCTGGGGCGGTAAATCATCGGGCGGTAGGCTAGGAATTGCCATTGGGTTTCTCTCCTCAATGCATTGGATCTGGATCAAAAATTTGCCCGATCGCGACCGCGTATAGAACAAGGCGATCAGTGGCTAAAAAGGCTTGCGTCTCATTGTCATAAAACGCCCCAATGCCGCTACAGCCCAAGTTAAGAGCGGTGGCAGCGAGGTAAATCCGTTGTCCTACCAAGCCCGCTTGTTGCAGCGCAACCCGATAGTTGTGACAATCAGAGGCAATGAAAAATGCCACTGCACTATCGCGGCGATCGCCTGATTGATGCAGAGGTAGCCAGTCTGGGCGTGAAACTCTCCGGGTTTCAGACAATAGCTGCTCTGATCGCTAATTCGGTAGAGTCCTGGTTGCATCCCCATTACCCGTTGCACGACGGCATAGATCTCAAGGGCTTCAGTATTCTGGCTGGGAATGGGTTGCTGCAATGCATTACAAACTGTCAGGAAGGCATCTTGTCCGATGGGGTTGGGGTAGAATCGCCGTGCCGATCGCCGTTGCTGAATTGCTGACAGCCACTGGGTCGGCGCAAAGGGAAATTGGGGAGAAGCAGGTAGCTGAACGGGCTGGGTTAGGGGAGCCGCAAATAGGGTCTGTTTGTAGCCTGCCTCAATAAACCGATTGGGTTCAAAATAATCGGTGCCAGAGACAAAAGGCAAGGGCGATCGTAGTCGTCGCACTGTTTTCTGTCTGAATTCAGTTTTCTGTTTGGGTTCACCCACAATCACAGCCACTGTGGAAAATTCTTTGTTTTCAAATCCCAGGTCATCGTTGAGAGCTAACTGATCGAAATCAAACAGAATTTGGTAGGAATAATTCGAGGCATAAGCTGCCGCTTCGATTGCCCCTAAGTGATGACCGCTATCTAAAAAACAATAGCGTAAGCTGCGATTTTTGTATTTCCAACTCGACCGAAAATAGACGCAACTGACTAAAAAAATACAGCCTTTAATCAGGCGAGGATCGCTAAAATATCCTTCTAAGCCATCATCAATCAATTCATAGATCAATGTGAGGGAAGCCGTGTTTGGCTCTAGATGATAGATACCATCAAGCATTCCACTGATGCCCCGCAGTTGCACGTAAAGCTAGTGGGATAAAGGGCACCTGCGGAAGGCTGGACTCGCAAGGAGTGAATGCTATCGCGATATTGTTTTTGATAAGTAATAGTACTAGTGAGGGATAAGAAGTGATGAAACGGATGGTTAGAGTCTAACGGAAAGCGTCGGAAGAAATTTGGGTATGTTTTGAACGATGCTGGCTGAGTCCTTGCATCCACATAATTGGGATCAAGTTGCACCGAAATCAAAGAGTGTTTGGTGGCTTCGTGATTCTCATTTTTGGCTACACTAGACGATAACATGCTTCAACATCCTGAGAATTTCGAAGTTGGCGGCAAAATCGATCGCCCGAAAATCATCCAGATTCTCTAGCTGGACATCGGCACCTGCGGCTAAAAGGGCTTGAACCATCTCAGTCTTACCGGCTGAAGCGGCATACATTAGTGCCGTTGCCCCATTAGCATTCTGGTTGTTCAGATCAATGCCAGCTTTGACTAACAGGTCAATCAAATCATAGCGATCGCGAAAACAAGCAAACCAGAGGGCATTGTTGCCATCATTATTTCTGGCATTCACAATCGCTCCTGCCTGAATCAGCAATCGCACAACTTCAACTTCACCCGCTCGTACAGCTTCCATCAAGGCAGTATCGCCATTGCTGCCGCACTGTTCTAAATTCTCTGGGTTAAGCCCCTGGGTCTGTAACCAGCTTTGCAGGGATGGGATGGTGTGATCGGTAGGAAGTGGTTCACTCATAGCATTGCGTTAATGTTCAGCTCGATGACTCACGGGGAAGTTCTCTACAGGCTTTTCAAGTATAGGATGTGCGGTTTATGGATTGGCGATCGCCATTAATTTAGTACTCAGTGACTAGAGTTAAGTCAGCATCAGAGTTTCAATATTTAACCGGGTGAGGGAGTGAGAATTTATCGACATGAACATTTGGCTATTAATCAATGCGTTAATTTGTTATCAGTCGAGATGGAGTTGAAATATCGATGAGAATTGAATCAATTGAGCAAGAATGTATAACTGACAGTCAAAACAAAAATGAGACAAAAAATGAGGCGATTGTCGCGACGAAGGTAATCATCCAGGGAGTCTCTAGCCCATGCGTTTTGTCACGGCTAATGATTGCAAAGTTAGGACGGCCAGGTATTGATAATGATATGGAATTTTTTTAATAGCGGCGATCGATGTATCGTCGTCTGGACTCAGCCGCACCTCAGTCTTGAGGCAACGCAAACATTAATCCGGCAAGCTATTGCACCATCAGCTATATCATAAATATGACATAAACATGATATAGCCATCCCAAATGATTTGTGAGAAGGTTTGGAGGGGGTGTTGCCCCCTCCTAGGGGATGCAGTCCTCAAACCCCTCTTTGGTTTTCTCATAACTGGTTTTCTCATAACTGATTTAGGATCAGTAGATCGCAAATGTTTTTTGGGGGGTGCGCGACGCGCGCCCCCAAAACCAGGATTTTGAAAGGATTCTTTGGAGCTTTGCGATCTACTGAGGATGGCTATATAAACAATCGTATGGATTGAAAAGAGCGATCTAATGATGACTGGAATCTTCAGATCTAGAAGCCTTTTGATCTAGAAATAATGATCTAATTCCATCTCCAGGGTACAGTCTGACGTGGGTTTCGCAACACAAAGTAACACATGTCCCGCTTCAACTTGATCATCGCTCAAAAATATTTGCTCAGATTGATCCACACTGCCCGCGACAAGTTTTCCTTCACAGATTCCACAAGCTCCCACAACGCACTCAAACGGAATTCTGATTCCTTGTTCAAAGGCTTCGTTGAGAATAGATTCTGTGTCAGGCACAGCAATTATCCGGTTAAAATGGTGGGCCGTGTTGGTTAAGGTGACTTTGTAGGTTGCCATCGATTCATCCTCTGCTTGATTGCGATCCTGGCGGAATTTTGAACGAGATATCAGAATTTCATCCCTTACGTACTCATTTCTCTTGCTGTGGACTCATTAGAATCTCTTACTTAGTTGTATGATTTGCTAGATCAAAAAATGCTGTTGTATTGATCGATACGGCAAAGCAATGGATATTTTTGCTTCTCACAATATTCATTTCGCTATCCCAAAGTTAGAACTTTACTAATCTTTGCTTTGTACTGATTTTGGATATTTAAATAGTGTTTACAATTCATATGAGTATGATTTTTATCTGAGATTAATCTTGAAATTTAACCAAAATTCCATCAATCTCGATCGCTAAGATTTCTGTCTGGAAGGACTTTTAGGATTTGAGAGATGCTTTCTGACTAAGAATGTTTTGAAGCAGTATTACTGGAAGTGTAAAGAAGCATAAAATTAACGATACCAAGATTTTCTATGAAAGGGCTTGCAATTGAACTGGGGTTGTCCCGTAAAATTCAGATAGAAGTCATTTAGAACCAAACTGTTGTTTTTGGAGAATAAAGTAGGAATTGTCCTATGTCTATTAGTCAAATTGTCTCTTTTTCCGAGAAGGCCAAAACAGATTCTGAATTGCAAGACAAGCTGAAAGCCTGTGAACGAGCTAAGGAATTAGTTGCGTTGAGCAAAGAGTACGGGTTTGCCTTTGCCGAAGAAGAACTTTACCCGCCCAACGAACCTGCCTTTACCCCTGAGCAACTCCACCCCAAATTGGTGAAAGCCCTTTGAGATAGGGTCTAATGTCCAGCGTACAGGGCGCTAATCGATTTATCTCCTGATTGACTGATAAATCTTTTACTCAGCGCTCTGAAAACCTCTCTGATCCCCTCCTGTATGATTACTTGTAACCTTCTAAATCCCCTAACTTTCGGGGAACTCCAAACCAACTTTTTCTTTCAAAGTTCCCTGAATTGGGGATTTGGGGGGCTAGACAACCTTATCTACAAATTTGGAGACTTGCGTATACACAACATCTCGATGTCAGATGGGAATAGTTTGAGCCAGAATTAGTTTTATCAAAGCTAATTCATTCAAATCTATGGGAATCGATATCATCATTTATGCTGAAGTCTGTGATGGCGCCGTCTGGAAAGCGAAACCTGCATCTTTTGAAAAGATAAACAGCGGAGTTTTTGAAATAGGACCACTTCTGGAGCCGCGATCGCTTTACTTCGAGAAAGATCGGGGTCTTTATTCGCTAATGGCTGGTGAGCAGGGGATCAATTTGAAGCTGGCCACCCCAGAGCAACTCAACTCATACCGATCAAGCTCACAAATGATTACCCATCGATCATTTCCGGAAGATGTCTCCGACGAACTGCTAGATCGCTACTGTCGGAATTATTATGATTGTTATTTAGAAGAAGTTATACCGCAAACAATCCGTCAGCAGGCCAAAAAAGATCAGAAAGTGAGCTGGTTATCCCTAGAAGAACTAAATAGTTTTGATTGGTTCGGCTATCAAGGGCGTGGTTATGGACAAGTGAAACCCCGGCATGTTGCTCTGTTTGGCGACGGTGAACAGATGTGGCAAGATGCCATGTACGATAAAGTCTTGCGCTGGGTCTACTATCCATTGCGAGGTGAGGCTCCCATTCCCAACAACAATGGGTGTGAAGCAGGCTACGTTCAAGTGTCCTGGATTGAGACCCAAAACCAGCCCTATGCAGAAACTGCTGGTAGCATATTCATGCAACACCTTCTACCTCTGCTGAGAAGTTATGGCTCTCCCAAAGAAGTAAGAATAATATTTTGGTTGAATGCGTAGTCATTCTTAAAAAAGGAATCACGTATTGCTGCGTTCGGTCGCTAAGATTTGGGCGATCGCTTCTGGCAGATCCTCCAAACCTGTATCTGTTTCAGTTGCTTTCACGGGAGAACTGAAAGTATAGCTGGGGTCACATTCACCAGTATCATAGACTTGTACAATCCATTTATCTGGCAATCCTTCTACGCCAATTTCCACAACATTCCAGGTTTCTCCAATTGGGCGTACACTCAATACCGAAAACCATTCTTGATCATCCGGGGCAATCTCTAGATCTTGCATGAGAAAGGCGATCGCTAATTGTCCAACTTCATCGATCGATCGGTTAAGCGTTTCCATGATTACTCCTGAGCAGTTGGTTGAGAATACAGGTTGAGTTGGATGGCTAGTTCACGGGCAACATGAAAGAGAAACTTGGCTCCGGCTTGATTTTCTTGATGAGCCATCATCGTGCCCACCTTCACGAGGGCTTGCACCAAGCCTGCGTCAAGCAAATCGGGCTGGGCATCTAGAATTTCTGGCTCCTGACCGTTAGGGCAACTGAGCAGTTGTTCAATCAATTGCAGATATTGTTCTTGTCGTTGTTCTGTAAGGGGTTGCGTCATAGGTTTTGATTAATGGGTTTTGATTAATTACAAATAGTAGGTTTAGTAAATGCTCTGCTGCCAAATCTTTTCCAGAGTGGCAACTTGCTGCCTCAGCATGAGATCCCGACGAGTCTGATAAAAATTATTCAACATCAGTCCCGAACAAAATCCTAGTGCAACTGAAACAATGAAGCTTAAGCATTCGAGAAGTGAGACTGTCAATAAAATAGGTTGGAATTGCTGTTGGGTAGAATCGGTCGATGAAGATTCTTGATTCTGGATAGAGGAGAGGGGTACTGGATTGAGCGCTATGCGATCGTCTGAGAGAACGATTCGTTGAGCATTTACAAACTGGCTATGACATTGCCAAATCTTCCAGAAGACCAATACCGGGGAGATCATGGCTAAACTGATTAAAAAAATTGTGAGAAGCTTCAAGAGTTGAGCTTTCATAACCCATTTCCAATAGCAATCTAAAAATTTTTAGCAGTGTGGGTGACAGGATTAAACTCGTAGCGTTTAGAGTGGTGGGTTTCGCCGTAGATACTGAAGGTAACGATCGGTTCATCGCCTATAGCTTCTACAGAGTGAATTGCATCAGGTGTAAAGCTGATAATATCGCCTGGCAAAAGCGTCACTTTAGAGATTGGCTCTATCCAGTCTGGAAACTTTGGATCAGGAGTGCGTTGCCAAAGGGTATTTTTTTCTTCTCCCTTTAGCACTGCGACAATGCCCCAATTCCCATGATTATGAATGGAGGATTCGGTGCCTGGTAAATAGGTGGCAATTTGCACCGTCAGCGGGTAACCAATTTCGTCGTAGAGCATGATCACCCCAGAGCCTGTAGCAGGGCTAGGTTCTATATATTGCGTTTGTATCCAGTAGGAATTGGTAATTAACCGTCGCACAAGTAGCCACAATTGAGGTAAACAATCCGTCTCATCGATCGCCGCTTCCAGCACATCTTCGACTTCCGTCAAAAAGCGATGAAACCGATAAGGGGTACGGAGTAAATCCCATTCTCTAGGAGGTTTACACACCTGCCACTGTCCTGTTTCTGTAACCAATAAATCTCGATGTTTCATCGCTACCTCAATCACAGGAACTAGTCCTCCTCATCGTCAGGGTGAGTCAAAATATGTAACACCGTAGCTGCTCCAAATTCTCGTTTATGATCTATTTCGCTGATACGGGCAGTCATCACAGTGGCTTTCTCAATCTCCCCTAGTCTTGCCAGAACTAGCCCAGACGCAGCATAAGCATTGAGGTACAACCGAATATTAGGTTCCTCTTTACGGCGGCTCAGAATGGGTGCCAGTAAATCCCAATCCTCTGGCAACCCTTCTAACTGACTGATTTGCTCAATCACCTGAGTAGCAATTTTCAGGGCAGCAGTATCGTTGTGTTTATAGAAAAAATAGCGGTAGGCGGCAACTAGCACATCCAGGGATTGATGGGCGATCGCCAAGACTTGATGGATATAGTCCTGAGACTTTGCTGTATCTTCCCAGGTATTTGCTGCTGCGATCAATAGCTTTTTGACTTCATCGGGTAGGTCATACCAGGATAGGGTTGGCTCACGGGTAGATTGAGAGTTTAAGCAAGTTTTCATGGGTTTAAAATATCGTCAAGACATACAGCAAGGTGAATAGAACAATCCAAATAATGTCTACAAAGTGCCAATAGATTTCTGCCATTTCTACCCCCACATGCTGAGTCGTGGAGTAGTGCCCTGATCGTCGCGATCGCCAGAACACCCCTAACGAATCAGCAGCAGCCCAACAAACACATGGAGACCGTGAAACCCAGTCATCAAGTAAAAACAATTGGCAAAGATATTCGTGGGTTAGTCCATAGCCCAGCGT
>JAAUOQ010000434.1 GCA_012034795.1 Leptolyngbyaceae cyanobacterium CRU_2_3 | reverse complement strand
ACTATCGCCCTTGCGATTGACAGTCTGGACAATTTTGCCGTTATCAATCCACATGCGGGAGATCTCGATGCTGGCAGATAGTAAACCACCAGGATTACCCCGTAGATCCAAGACAAACGCATTGACTTGTTGATCTAATAAGCTTTGAATCGCCCGGCGCATCTGATCAGGAGCATGACTACTGAACTCTGTCAAGCGGATGTAGCCAATTTTGGTAGTGCCTTCCTGCTGAACCAAAGAACGGACATTAGGCACTTCAATCCGTGCCCTTACCAAGGGTAAATCAAACTCTGCTTTACCGTCACGGCCAATTCTTAAGGTAATGTTTGTTCCAGGTTCCCCTTGAATCAGCTTAGACGCAGCTTCAACCGTCATACCTTCAGTTACCCTACCATCGATCGCTACAATGCGATCGCCTGATTGAATTCCAGCTTCGCTAGCAGGTGAATTGTCTAAAGGTGAAACAACGGTCAAGAACTTAGTATCAGGATTAACTTGCAGCCGAATCCCCACGCCTGAGAGTTCGCCTGATGTTTGATTAGTCAGAGATTGATACTGTCCAGGATCCATGAAGCGTGTGTAAGGATCACCCAAGCGCTCTAGCTGTTGCCGCAGAGCAAGATAGGCTTCTTGAGGAGAACTGTAGCTACCGCTTAAAAGCTCTTGTCGCGCGGCTTGCCAGTCTATCTGATTAAATGCACCATCAACATACTCCCGATTAACAATTTGCCAAGCCTCATCTAAAACAGCTTTAGGACTATCGTGAAACGATGCTTGAGCTGCCGGAACGAACGGAGAACTAATCAGCGATAGGGTAGCAGTTGTTGTGATTGCCCCACCAAAGAGAGCAGCTTGCAGGAACCGAACGAAAGAGGCAGTTTGATTCATAGAGTTTGGAGAGAGCAGTTTGGGATAAGCAGAGGTTAGAGACCTAAGCAGCTAACAATTCAGACTCTGAGGCACTACAAGCCGAAGGAAACCGGACGGTCTCAATTTCAGCTCAATATTAAGCTTTAACACTTAGTAAGCTTCAACAGCTATACAATTTGAAATTAAGTCCCAGCTCAAAAATATAGTTTTAGCGCAGCGAGATGGAAAGGTCAAAATCACTACTGCCAGAGAATTAAAGGGATGTAGTTGAGACTGAAACCTTCTAGACAGTCTAACAAAGGGAACCAATGGAATGGTTGAAGATGTCAACTGTCTTAAGAATGAAACTGTTATTTTTCATTCAGTCCAGCCACCATCTGCAAAACAAATGGCTTTCCCCCTGCTTGGTGGTAGCGATCTGCCCAGCCTCGCAGTAGCTCATCTAGATCTGTTAGAGCCTCATCAATGCGATCGGGAGCAATATCAAGTTCCTCTAAAACCCGCACCACGTTCGATTGCTGTTCTGCCCAGTCCCTCATCATCCGAAAGAAGCGGGCCGTATCTTCGACCATTGTGTAGGTACGCTCTTCCTGATCAGCGGGTGCATAAGAAGCACGAGTCAAGGCATAAAACGGCATTCCCCAAGGTGAATCGATGCGAGTCACCGTACCTGAGTAAGTGAGTCGCCGCTTGATATGTTCGGCTAGTGCTTCGCTGAGGGGCATTTGGCGATCGCCCGGCAATTCTTCCTGGGATCGAGCATGGAGAAATTCGATGATATCAACAAACTGAAAGAGTTGATGAGTTGGGCATCTGGAAGATTGGCTGGTAGCATTTTCCTCAATTTGTCGTTTTTCTTCCAGTGTCAGGCTAGTACCTTGGATGCGCGATCGCCCAACCTTCCAGGGGTATTGCTCCAGCCAAACATAAGGGAACTGAATGAGATAGCGAGGTTCTTGAGAACCCAGCATCTTCATCAGCTTTCCTTCAGTGATTGCCTGACGCACTTCCTCTACAATCACTTTGACTCGCTTCGGCTCAATGTGGTGTAGATGACCCGTCATGCGCAGGTTCTGATCCTGCTCTAAATAGGTCATGTAAATAGCACATTTGGCAGCAGTGGCGGCGGCATCCAAAAACGCTCCATGCCGGTGTCCGCCGGTTCGCATGGCGCTGAAAGCTAGGTATAGCATGATCTGATCCATTGCACTAGGACTAAGCTGTTTGATCAGATCGCTGTCGGTAGTCATTCTTATTGCAGGCAATCGGGTGGCTTAACTAACAAAAAACTCTGCTACTATACCTCTACTTATGGAGTCTGCTTCATTGCTCATGAAAAGCTCATGCAAGCCTTTCCGTCCTATGGATGGACTTTCGTCAAGCAGCAACTCCCTAGTTCAGAACACCCTGTTATATAGATTATTCTGAACAATCTCCACAAGGTCAAGCAATCGATCTCAACTCCTGACTTGACAGTCTCCTATGATAGGCATTTCATTGTGGACAACAATAAGTTGGCTCGATTCGTCATCTTTAAAAAGAATTAAGCATGACTGACTCACAATTTGATATCTAGATCAATTCAAACTTACAATTAATCTTTGGCAAATTAAAATTCAATTGTAATTGAACCAATCAAAACTTTCAATCTGGTATTGATCACATCAATTTGCAACTCTGTAAAACAGTGGAATTTACAAAACTTGCTTGATTTAGCTTGTTTTCTGTTTCCTATCCAGTCAGTACTTTATAGATATGTCTCCTATCGTACTGTTAACCATCATAGCTTTCAATAACTTTTGCCGAAAGCCAATGAATTATTAATGAATTACAGCCTGATTGTCAATTGCCTCAATCTAGCTTGCTGCTACTGCGTCGCCCGCTTCCACGATGCAGAAATTGACCAATGAAACAGTTAACGCAAAGGCTTACTTGAAAGTAAAAGTTCTGAGGCAAAAAAGCTGAACTTTGTGAAATAATGGCAATATCAGTAGTCATGGGAATCTTCCTGAGCGGCTGTTCTATTCCCAGATACACAGTTTTCTGAAATTGATCAGGAATAAATGGGCTGCTTCCATGCGAAAATTGAGCCGCTTCATTAAAAATTAAAAATGACCCTATTTGAGTTAATTAAATCTTGTTATGCCGTAGGAAAAATTCTGTAGAACCCTAGCGGCTCAGCCAAAACTCTGCTTCAGTAAAAATACTTGACTCTTGTTTCAGAATCCTATGAATTCAGTTTGGCAACAGCTTACGCTGATGAATTTTTCTCCCCTACAGTGGAGCCAATCAAGCTATCTCCACCATCTAGTTGGTTCATTAAGAACATGGAGAAAAGGCAGTTGGCTAATGCAATGGACAGATCAAATCGGGGCACTCTTAGTAGCACTCGTGTTTGCATTAGCTCCGTTTGTTCCCAATGCCATAACCGGTGTGCTGCTATCTGCCTGTGCTGGATTCTGGCTGCTACTCACCTTATCCGACGATAGCGAATGCGGTAGCCAAACCTCACCTATTCACTTACTAGTTTTGCTGTACTGGGGTATTTCCACAGTCGCTACTGCACTATCGCCCGTGCGGACTACTGCTTTTGAAGGGTGGACAAAGCTAACGCTCTATTTGCTGTTATTTGCTTTGATGTCTAGAGTGCTGCGATCGCCCCGTTTGCGTTCTGCTATTCTTTTGGTCTATCTGCTCGCAGCCCTTCTAGTCAGCGTTGTGGGGTTACGACAGTGGATTTTTGGAGCACCAGCACTGGCTACTTGGGTTGATCAAGAATCTAGCTTAGCTGGAACCACGCGGGTTTACAGTGTCTTAGGCAATCCCAATCTACTGGCGGGCTACTTGCTACCAGCGGTCGTCTTTAGTGCCGCTGCTTTTTTTACTTGGAAACGCGGATTGCCTAAAGCCTTAGCGTTAATCATGTGGGTTGCCAATGCGGCCTGTTTAATCCTCACCTATAGCCGAGGTGGCTGGATTGGCTTCGTTGTATCAGGGTTTATTTTGCTAATGCTGCTGATTTACTGGTTCAGCCGGTACCTGCCCG
>JAAUOQ010000433.1 GCA_012034795.1 Leptolyngbyaceae cyanobacterium CRU_2_3 | reverse complement strand
GGGCCCTGATTTCCTTGAGCACGAGTTCCCCAATTTGGGCTTGGCGGACGCTAAGTTGCAGGTTATTGACGCGATCCAGACATTCCCGAATTGAGGCACTGGTAAAATCTTTAATCCGGTATTGCCCCATACGAACTGCCAGGGACTCAGGCTTCAGGCGATCGCCCTTGCATACTTCGCAAGGCTGATCCACCAAATACTGCTCTAGCTTTTGCTTATACAGATCCGAAGTAGTTTCTTTATATTGCCGCTCCAACATTGGCAGCGCCCCTTCGTAAGTCCGTTGATAGCCTTTATTGTCGTGATAGCGAGAATCCGATTCGATCTGGATCTTCTCGTCAGAGCCGTGTAGGATCACCTGTTGCTGGTCGGGCGTTAGCTGATTCCAGGGGGTTTGGATCTCAAAGACCAAACGCTTGTCCCACACCTGTAAAGCAGCGAGAAATAATAGGTATTGTCTTTGTCTGACCAGGGGGCGATCGCCGCATACACAGGCAGGCTAGGGTCAGGCACTACCAAATCAGCCGAAAAGTCCGCAAGCTGCCTAGACCATGACAGTTGGGACAAGCTCCATAGGGTGAATTGAAGGAGAACAACCGGGGCGACAGTTCCTCCATGACGGCTCCATGTTCGGGGCAGGCAAAGTTTTCCGAGAACACTAGGTCATAGGAGTTTTTGTCGGGTGGGGCAGAGGCAGGGTCAGATGAGTCTTCCGACCGACCGTAGCGTCCAGCAGGTTCAGCAGCGATGGAGGGCAAGACAGCGAGTTGGATATCAGGGTGGGTCGGCAACTGCACAACAGTTGCTACCACCTGGCGTCACCTCAATCATGGCGATGCCTTCGGAGCGTTTTCAGGCAGGTCGAAAGGGAGTCTACTAGCCGCTCTTGAATCCCCTCTTTTTTGACAAGGCGATCGACCACAATTTCGATGTGATGGGAGTGATTTTTCTCTAATTCAATGGAGTCTGATAGCTCTCGCACTTCGCCATCGACCCGCACCCGGACAAACCCCTCAGCCGCTAGGCTAGACAACAGTTTTTTGTGGGTTCCCTTTTTGCCGCGTACAACCGGGGCTAGGATTTGAAATCTCGTCCGATCGGGCAGTGCCATGATTTGATCCACCATCTGGTCAATGGCTTGTGGCGCAATGGAGCGATCGCAGTGGGGACAATGGGGTTCTCCTGCCCGACCATAGAGCAGACGTAGGTAGTCGTAGATTTCAGTCACCGTGCCAACGGTCGATCGGGGGTTGTGAGAGGTCGATTTTTGATCGATGGAAATGGCAGGACTCAAGCCCTCGATCGCGTCTACATCGGGTTTATCAACCTGTCCTAAGAACTGCCGGGCATAGGCGCTCAAAGACTCGACATAGCGCCGCTGCCCCTCGGCAAAAATGGTGTCAAATGCCAGGGAAGACTTACCAGAACCAGAAACGCCGGTAAAGACAATCAGGCGATCGCGAGGCAATTCCAAGTCAATGTTTTTGAGGTTATGCTGGCGGGCCCCTCGGATGCGAATGGTATTTTGAGCTTTGGAGAGCTGAATTTTGGCTGCTGAGGCCTTAGAAGTTGAAGTTTTAGAGATTTTAGAAGCATTGCCGTTACCGTTGGTAGAACTGAGAACCTGCTGCTCTAGGTCAGGGTTTAAGCTCAAGACCTCAGCATTGTTTTCAGCATTCTTTAAGGAAGCATTACGCTTTGGCTCGGTGCGCTTGGGCATGGCGGGGCTAAAAGTGGCTGCTACGAGCTACGGGAAACGGTTCTTAATAATTCTATCGTCAACTCCCTTAAAATCTGGTTGACGCCAACCAATCAGGCTGTAGAATTTTCATCGCTCTATTTTACCGTGCTTTAGCTACTTAGTACATCCGTCCTAAATTCAATTTTGGTAGCAAGCTCTGTATTTTGGTAGCAAGCTCTGTGGATAACCCATCCCATGGCAAACCGTTCAACTGGATTTTGACCTGATCACGAAAAGGAAATAGTGAAGTGACAAATTTATCATTTCAAGGTAAGACTGTGCTGGTGACCGGTGGATCACGCGGAATTGGCAAAGCGATCGCCTCAGCTTTTGCAGCGTCGGGTGCAAAAGTAGCTATCCATTACGGACATCAGCAAGAGACGGCCGAACAAACCAAAATTCTTTGGCAGGTTCAGGTCATTTAATCTTGCAAGCAGATATTGCCGATCCTATTGCAGTTGAACAAATGGTGGATGAAGCGATCGCAGCTTTAGGACATATTGATATTCTGGTCAACAATGCTGGAATTTATCAAGAAATCTCTCTAGATGCTACCAATTACGCGAGTTGGCAGGAGAACTGGCAACGCACAATCAGCACAAATTTATTGGGCACAGCCAACGTTACCTATTGTGTGTCTCAACAGATGATTCAACGCCGCAGCGGTCGGATTATCAATATTACCTCGCGTGGGGCATTTCGGGGAGAACCAATGGCGATCGCCTACGGAGCCAGTAAAGCAGGTTTGAATGCCTTTAGCCAGTCGCTTGCCCAACATTTGGCCCCACACAATATTTTTGTGACTGCCATTGCCCCAGGTTTCGTAGAAACAGATATGGCCCGTGACATTTTAGCCAGTACTGCTGGAGATGCGGTGCGGCGTCAGAGTCCACTGAATCGGGTGGCACGTCCTGAAGAAATAGCTCATACTGTCCTATTTTTGGCCTCTGAAGGAGCAGAATTTCTGACAGGTGGAATTGTGGATATCAACGGGGCTAGTTATTTGCGATCGTAGCAGCCCTTGCTGATTCTGCTGCTGCTTATTCTGCTGACTGCCCATCTCGACGGCCCAACTCATAGACCCCACAACCAATGCAAGAAATGATGCCCATACTAATTGTCCAACTCTGCCCCAAGCTAGCTTCCACGCCCCAATTGCACAATCCCCCCACAATTAGAAAAGGGATAATACTTAACAGTGAAGCCAGTAGGGCATTCAGGGATTCGCTTGCTTTTCGAGAGCGCTCGTACTCTTGGGTAGAGGTGTAGAGCGATCGCTCTGCAAAGTTCATCCAGCGTTCTAACTGTGCCATCACCCATTCGCTCACCGGAGAAAAGCCTAAGTACAGTGCCAATGCCCATAAACCAATACCCGCGAGCGTCGTCAGATCGATCTGGAATTGAAAGGGGAGAAGTTCAATTAGCATGATGATGAGAGTATGGTTATAGGTAAATATGGTTAACGTTAATGTAACCGATCGTCACACTTCTTAGGAATGCCGAATCTGGTGAGTATTACAGTAGGATGGCTTACTTAGGAAGCCACAGAAGCAAGCGGCCTCATGCCAAGTAAGCTGCCCAAGTTTTTAAGGGTTCGGGGGAGCCATACCAGAGTTTGCCGGATCGAGGGGAATGCATGACGTTCTCCAAAGTGAGGTTTTTCTGCACCCTCTAGATGAGCCGCTTCGATCGGCGTGACACCATCCCCCCAGCAGTCACCCCGCCCCACAGGTCAGTTCGTAGCTGCTGTAGGTAAACCAGTTTCCCAACTTTGGGCTGCCCAAGATCGCTTTCCCTGCCACACAGGTATGGCGCACTTCTGGACGCAGTGGGCTGTTCTTAACAAAATCTAGGTTGCGCTTCGTCCATCGCTCCTGACTGACATGCGGGGTGCCCAGGGTCGTCAAGGTTTGCACCTGGGTGTGGGCTTTCCAGAGACAGGTTTTACCAACATCGCCCGGATGAATGTCGTAGGGTGTTTCACCCAAATAGATCCGACAGATCCATCCCCCTGCTGAATGCCCAACTAAGTTAATGCGATCGCTCCCCGTCTCCGCTCTAACCCGTTGCACTGTCTGATCTAGCTGCTGCAAAATTGGTAACATCGATCGCCCTCCCAAAGTTGGCAACCAATCTCGCCGCTTCAAAGGCACAGTATAAGCTGGAAAGCCCAGGGCTTGT
>JAAUOQ010000045.1 GCA_012034795.1 Leptolyngbyaceae cyanobacterium CRU_2_3 | reverse complement strand
CCGGTGGCAGCAGTAGCAATAAGCTGATAGCGACTTAGCAAGGGCGCGTGTCGTCTGGCAAGTTCAACAATCGCATCTTTTGAGAATCGTGGGCAATCAGGGCAAGTGTTATCGGCATTATTCAATCGCTTAAGGAATCTAGAGATCGATCGGGGTTGGGCCGATCGGCTGACCAACTAATGTTGGGATCATATCCCTCAGATGGGTTTTGTAAACTCATCTGAGAAGCAGATTTCTCTAGTTTAGTTTGAAGTTGTTGGGCGATTTGATAGAGTGCGATCGCTCTAGACGAATTATTTTGTCGCATTAATGCATCAGCCAACTGAGTATACAGTTCAGCATCATGGGGTTTAATTTCTAAAGCGCTATGATAATTTGAATATCATCGGGATTTTGCTGAATTGCCTCTCGATAATATTCTAAAGCTCTCGCCTGATCGGTTTTCGATCGCTGTTGTAGCGCATAGGCTAGCTTCTGCTGAGCGTAAGGCATCTCAGGATTAAGATTTAATACTTGTTCATAGGCCGCGTATCGCCCCATCCCAATCTGCCAGTTTTACCAGTGCTTCTCCTAAGTTGTAGTGCGTCCAGTGAAATGCTGGATTAATCTGAAGCGCTTGCTGAAAAGCTGATACAGACGCTTGGACTTGTTCGATCTGAAGCAGCGCATAACCCAAATTATTGTGTGACCAGAAAAAATCGGGTTGCAGTTCAATAGCCTGTTGAAAGGCAGTAATTGCATGAGTCCACTGCTGAGTTTGGCTGTAGGCATCACCCAGTTCGTGGTAGGTCTTGCTGGATGGCTGAAGCGCTGCCAGTTTTTGGTAACAGGGTAAAGCCTCTGTCCAGCGCTCCAACTTCACAAGTGCATCTCTCAAACTGGCATAGGCAGATACCTGGTCGGGTATCTGATCTGGGGCAAGTTCTATCACCTGCTGATAACACAGGACTGCTTCTTCCCACCGTTCTAGTACCATCAATGCCTGACCTAGTGCGGCGTTGAATTGAGCATTGTAGGAATCTCGCAGGACTGCTTGTTGGTGTGCCTCAGCCGCCGTTGTCCAATTACCCTGTCGTCCTAACGCCTGACCTAAATGATGATAAGCCTCTGAAAAGTTCACGTCAGACTGAATGGCTTGCTGATAGCAGGAAATTGCCCAATCTAACTTGCCTTGCTCACACAAGCAATGTCCCAAATTAACATGTTCGGGCGGCGTGGCCCAATCCGGACTCAATTGTAGTGCCTGATATCGGCAAGTGAGTGCCTGATCAGGTTCGTTGATCTGTTCCCATAAATCCGCCAGCTTCCAGTAAGCGCCAGCAAATTGCGGATCGAGGGCAATGGCTTGCTGATAGTAAGCAATCGCTTGGGTAAAACGCTGTTGCTGAGCATAGAGGCTGGCAAGGCGAGCATGGGTAGAGGCAGACTGAGGCTGAATTGCGATCGCTTTTTCATAGACTTGTTCGGCTGCGTCTAACTCACCCTGTTGCTGCCAGGCCCGTCCCGCAGTGACATATGCAGCGGCTAATTGAGGTTCTAGTAAATCTATTGCCTGTGTACTGGCAGCGATCGCTTCTGTCCAGTCTCCCAAATTGCAAAGGACATCACCTTGCTGGAGATAAAATGCTGCCTCTTCAAACCAGGCTAATTCTTCATCTTGATCATCTTCGTCCTGACTATCCTCTACCTCTCCATGACTGGAAGCCTCAACCCATCCAGTGACCCTCACAGGGCTGCTGGTTTCTAAGGCGCTACCCGATATTGAGAGGGCGATCGCCTGACGGTAGCAATCTGCCGATTCTTCCAAGTCTCCCTGCTGGCTGAGCGCTTCGGCCAAATATTGATAGGCCGTGCCTGACGTAGGATCAAGCTGGATGACATGACGGTAATGGGCGATCGCTTCCTTGAATTGTCCTTGCTTCAGGAATGCATGACCTCGATTGAGCAACTCTGTTTTGCCGAGCGGCAGTAAAATTGACACTGAACTAGCTTTGTCATCCGCAGGATGCAAAGTGCTGCCTTGCACAGGATGCAAAGTGTGTGGGGATAACTCGACAGAATTATCAATATCAGAATTTTCAGATGAGTTTGAGAGAAATCGATGCAGCTTGGGAAAATAATGCTGGATAGGATTGAGCATAGATCAAATAATGTTAGAAATACAAAAAAATGTCAATCAGAGAGCATTGCTTTACGGCTTGAAAAATACACTATCAGGTTAAAAATGTAGACTAAAAAATACAGACTAAAGAAGATGGTTAATCTAGCGCAGAATACTGCTTTGAAGATGTTAAGGTCTGCTCGGTGAGGCTAGTTATTCTTAATTTTTGGATAATCATTTGATAACCTTGATGAAGGACTTTCATCTGATCTTGGATAACGCTGAGAAACGCATCAATCCCAATCTGAGTATCTTGTCCAGGATAGCTGGGATCTGTCCACTGGTAGTCATCAAAAATCAAGATACCACCGGCTTTCAGCAGTTTCCAAGACAAGCTAGCATCTTGCTGAACATATTGTGCGAGATGACAGCCGTCCACATAAATGATGTCGTAACTTTCTGGAGCCAGTGTAGATAAAACAGCATGGGAATCTCCGGTCAACTGAATCAGCCGTTCGGCAGATCCAGTTTGAGCAATGTTAGTCTCAAAGGCTTCCTGAAAGTATTGGTCAATACAAGTCAGGTGAGACAATGGGTGCGTCAAAATATGATCTAGAAACCAGCAAGCTGACATACCCTCAAAGCTGCCAATTTCCAGGGCTTGCGTATTGGGATAATGAGCAAATGGCTTTAGGCAGGTTGTCCAAACTGGAATATTGTGAGTAAACCAGTCATGGGTGAACTGATAGTTTCGAGCAGCAGCAGACTGCCAGCCTTTGAGCACGCTAGCCGTGCGATGCAGGGCAACTGCCTCATCTACTTCCCCTTGATCTGCTAACAAATTAGCCAAATGCGTATACAGCCAAGCATAGTCAGGGTGTTGCTGAATGTCTAGACGATGCTCAGTCATGATTTGATCGAGATGCTGCTTGCCAAGCAGCGCTTGCGATCGCTGTTGAAGTATCGTGTAATTAGATTCTAGAGATTCTGGTGCTAGAGATTCTGGTGCTAAAGACAGTGCCAGGTCATAGAAGGCGATCGCTCCATCAAACTGCTGAGCTTGGGCTAGCCCATCTGCAACTTGAACATAAAACTTAGTAGTTCGCCGATCTAAGTGAATAGCTTGTTGGCAATACTCTAATACCGTTGAAGCTTCTGCCACTTGCAGGTAATGCCGCAACACATATCCCAGTTGGCTATAGACGCCTGCTAGATCTGCTTGCAGTTGGATGGCAGATAAGAAAGCGGCACTCGCTGCTTGCCATTGCTGTTGCCGGGATAAGGCAGTTCCCAAATGGTAGTGAGTCCAGGGAGAGTCAGGATTGAGTTCTAACGCACGGTGCAAAAGAAGGTGGCTGCTTGCCATTGCTGCTGTTTCAGCAAGACATACCCTAAGTTGTGCTGTGTCCAGGACAGAGAAGCATCAAGCTCAGATGCTTGGCGATAGCTAGTTTCAGCCTGATGCCATTGCCGCAGTTTGAGCCAAATATCACCTAATGCATAATGGACATGGGCCGCATTGGGGTTAAGTTCAACTGAGCGCCTATAGTGGCTTGTGGCATCTGTCCATCGCTCTTTGGTGCTCTGCCACCTGGCCCAGCCCATAGTGGGGATGCAGCGTGGTCGGGGTTTGATTTCTAAGGCGCGGGTGAAGGCGGCACTCGCTGCTTGCCACTGTTCCTGCTGCGTCAGGACAACACCCAGGTTGTAGTGCGCTTCATAAAAATCAGGGTGTAAGTGAACAGCGCGCTGATAGCAATCGATCGCCTCTTCCTGCTTACCTTGGGTCATCAACATATTTCCCAAGACTAGCTGATTACTGGGGTTGGCCAAATGTGGATTCAGGGTTACTGCCTGATGGCGGTACATCGCGGCTTGGGTGGGTTGCCCTACCCGTTCATAAAGGCTAGACAAATGGCGATAGAGATTGGCGTTGTTTTGATCGAGTTGCAAAGCCCGCTCATAGGCTTCAATCGCTTGTTGCCATTGGTGTTGGATGGCATAAAGTCTACCTAAATCGGCACATATTTCTATCGCGTTGGGCTGATCTTGTAAAGCACGAGTATGCCATGCCACAGCATCCTCAAATTTACCTAAACCTTGTAAGACGTGACCCAGACGTTGACAGGCATCCGCAAAACCTACCCCTGTAACTAGGGCTTGCTCACAAACAGCGATCGCATCATTCAAGTGAATTTCAAACATGGATTACGCCAAAAGTCGAAAAATTTGGAAATCACAAGACTAATGAACGAAGAGAAGATCTAGAGAAAGCGCCTTTATAGGTTACCGTCGATCGAACTAAAAAAAGTTTATAGAGATACACTTTACATATTCTTCATCACTGGAGATATGACTGGAGACATGAAAGTCAGGATAAGTTTAGGGTTTGAGCCAATCGCTGGAGTGCCGCACTATCAATCCAGATATCTTCAGTTAATGAACTTGGATACATCAGTTGCCGAATGAAATTACAGGTTAACGTCTCTCCGGCTAAAAAGTAATGATTTAAGTGCAGGCGATCGCTAATCACCCAATAATAATGACGAATATAATGAGGCGAAACCAACTCTACAACGGTTGTCCCAGGGCGGCAGAAGAGGATGTTTGTTAGCCCACCGCCATGCGGAGCAATCACAACATCGGCGCGGGCAAACAGGGCAACCTGCTCGGCAAAGCTCAGGGTTTCAAGCGTAACAGGCACAAATCCGAACGGCAAGAGGGCATGAATGACCTCTGCTTCGTTCAAAACCCGCCGATGGTCAGCCTGAGCCCGGCTGATATAAATTCGCTGCGGTGAATCAACCTGACTTGAGGGACGCACGGACAAAAATGCGTTTCTTAAAAACTCTAGTGCCCAAGGATCTAGCCAGCCCAAATGCCCTGCGAATGAGGGCACAACTAACTGATCTGCCTGAATGTAGGGGTGTTGATCGCTCTCCAACACTTTTGTTGGAGAAATGCCAAGAGCACTCAGTGTTTCCCGCTGAAAGGGGTGGTCTAAGCGATTGATCCAAAACCAATCGATCGACTCCCAATCTACACCATGCTGTCGCAGTAGCTCTAGTCGCGGCAAAATATCCACCATCCAGTGAAAGTAATTATGACCAGAGAGTCCCGCGAGAGCAGCGACCCTGCCTTGGATGGGTTTGGGAGCAGTCAGCGTTGAGCTAAAAATTCGGTGGCGATCGGGATGAGAGTGTGGGCAATCTGGTAATTGTCCTGGATAATCACGAGATAGATCGGCTAATAGCGTATGCTTATCAGTGAGAATTGCGATCGCATTGCAAATTTGCCAGGAATTTTGCTGCGGTGTTGCCCAGGCTTTACCATCAGGGATGACTGCGATAAACAAGGGAAAGGACGCGATCGCCAACTTGGTGTTACCAGTGCTAGATATATCGGTGCTAGATATATCGGTGCTAGATGTATCGGTGCTAGGCTTACTACCCTGCCAAGTATGAACCCCATTGCCCAAGTGAATCAGGTTGAACCGATCGAAAATACGCTTGAGGCAAGGGGAACAGTTCAGTCCGGGGCAAGTATCCGAGGAGTGAGATGCTGGAAGAGCAGGCTGGAGAACAGGCTGGAGACAGAGATATTGACTGTTGGGGGGATGTTCAGTAGTAAACCACTCTTGAGTAGTTTGGTAGATTTTTGCAGGATAATTGCTTTGGTGAGTTGACTCAAAACAGGGTTCAACGTTGATCACTCGCTGCTGGACTGCTAGATGATCTGGCTGCGTTACCCTTTTTCGCCATGGGACTAAGGCGGGTTTCTCTAGGGCTTTTTGATAGTAGGCGATCGCTACTGCCCACTGTTGTTGTTGTTTCAGAATATGCCCCAGTTGAGCATATAGATGAGGGTGGTGAGGATGGATCGCCAAACCAAGATGGCAAACCCAGAGGGCAGCACTAAACCGCTCTTGCTTCACTAAGCAATTTGCCAGATTAAGATGCAGGTTTAGATCATCCGGCTGGAGTTTGAGCGCTTGCTGATAATACTGCTCTGCCTGTTGATATTGCGCTTTGCCACCGTAGGCTGTCAGCACATTGCCCCAATGCCAATAGGTTTGGGCTAAAGCCACGCCAACACCAGTTAAGCCATCTGTTGCATCACCTATTGCATCACCAGTTAAATCACCGGTTAAATCACTGACTGAGTCATCTGCTACAGGAAACTGCAACTGAAGTAACCCTTGCAGAAATTGAGCACAGGCAATTCTGGCTTGAGTCAATTCATCTTGTCCTGACAATTGTTTGACCCAATCACAGTAGGCTTGAATGATCAGCTTTTGAGAGATAATGGCTGCCTGAAACCCTGCCAGCGCCCTCTGCCAATGGCCTAATGCTATCCATGAGAGGCTGAGATCGTTCAACGCAATTGCTGGATCAAACGCCGGATCAAACGCTAGTTTCATGGCTTGCTCAAAACAGCCGATCGCCTGTTGATGTTGTCCTTGCAATTGCAACGCCTTGCCCAAGTTATAGTGTGCCAATGCCAGATCGGGCTGCAATGCGATCGCCCGCCGATAGGCAGCTACTGCTAGAACTGGAGATTGCTCAAATAGAGCTTGTCCCAGATTATTGTGCAAAATCGCCCAATCTGGCTGAAGGGCAATCGCCTGTTGATAAACCTGAATCGCTTCTTCCAGGCGGTCAAGCTTTGCTAATGTACAGCCTAAATTGTTGTATGACTTGATATAGCCAGGCTGAAGGCGATCGCCGCCGATAATGTTCAATGGCGGCTAATCTTAACCCTTGCTCATCCAGCACGACTCCTAAACTATGGTGAGCACTCACGTAGCCAGGGTTAAACGCAAGGGTTTGGCGATAACTAGCCACTGCACCCGCTAAGTTTCCTTGCTGGTGCAGCACATGTCCCAGGTTATAGTGCAATTCGCAAAGACGTAGTTGCACGGCTAATCGCTTTAGAAATTGGACAACTGGGGTAAATGGGCAACAGCTTAAAAGATCTGGAATCAGATGCAGAAA
Organism: Leptolyngbyaceae cyanobacterium CRU_2_3; assembly: GCA_012034795.1. Lineage (GTDB taxonomy): Bacteria > Cyanobacteriota > Cyanobacteriia > Elainellales > Elainellaceae > Drouetiella. The sequence goes on along the minus strand of JAAUOQ010000045.1, from coordinate 7,829 downwards.
CATCTAGGTTTTTCTGCATTTTGAACAGAGGTACATCTGCGCCGCGACTAGGATTGTAATAGACAATACCAGAAGCCCCGTCATAGATAATCTTGGCGTTGGAGTCCGCATTGCGAATCCCTCGAACCACTGCAAAATCAGACTCTTTAAGCTCGCCTCTGCGTAAGCGTGAACCCGGCAACACTTGGCGGCTAATCTCAATTACATCTTCGCCAGGTGTGAAGTCTCGGATGATGTCAAGATCACGGCCAATTGAGCCTTTGGCAAACCGGAACGTATCGCTACCAGCATCGCCTCGCAGAATATCTCGCCCGGCTCCAGCATTGAGAATATCATTATCGCCATCGCCTCGCAGGGTGTCGTTTCCAGGGCCTCCTGATAGGGTGTCGTTTCCGGCTCCGCCTCGCAGAGTGTCATTCCCAGCATCGCCAGAAATTACATCATCACCAATGCCACCTTGCAGGTTGTCGTTGCCTTCAGCACCCGTAATAGAGTCGTTACCCCTCATCGCCCAAGGCAATATCATTGCCCGCTCCGGTGAACAAGATATCGTTCCCTAAACCGCCGCTGACGGTGTCATTGCCTGCACCACTGTCTAGAGAATCATTGCCGACTTCACCAGCCAACACATCGGCTCCTGCCGCACTGACAATTGTGTCATCGCCTGCACCCGCTCGAACAGTATAGGGAATTGTGGAGTCTACCAGGGCGGCTCTGAGGGTATCTTTGCCAGCGCTCCCTGCAACGGTGGTTGGGCCATTGGGAACGTCTTGAGTCAGGCGAACGGGCTGCTCGTTAATCACCTGTAATCCAAACTGGGTTCTGGCTTGCGTTCCAGATGGAACAATAACTTCTGACATGATCACTCCTGTTAAAGCGCTACAAAAGGCATGACTGTGATTTAGTACTTTGATTGGTGCTTTGATTTGGGCTTCAGATTGACTGGTGCATCAGGATGAGATGACGTTCAATTCTCTCTGCAAAAGCTTCTCTCTCCCTCTATTCAGGAGGTTAATTTTGGACTGCGTAGATAACCAGGGAACACTGAATAGCAAGGGATATAACTGACAAGTTACTGCCCCACTGATGATTCTGCCAATCTTAGGATTCTGATCTAATTGGGCCAAAACCGATCGCTAAAATGGTTATCAAGTGTAACAGCTTTTCAGGATTTGCACGTAAACATTCTTTTCGTGAGCCAACAACTTTTTGGGAATACCCAATGGTTTGATCTCTGATGTTTGATCTCCGAACTGAGATGAACAAGTTCATTCTGGATAAGCGTAACTCAATTTATTTAAAATGGTGAGTGAAACGACCTGAAAATATCCATTAAGCTCAGATTGGCATGCAAGATGAAGAGATAGATCGCGTGATTTCTAGAGAAACTTTGCCACTAAAGTCGGCAATGGGCGGACTCACTTTAGTGAGTCGGACTCTCACCTGCTCAACCGTTTTAGGTTGTAAGACGATCTGAGCGATCGCTTCTGTGAGTGTCTCAATGAGTTTAAAGCGCTCGGTGCGAATCAGTTCCTGAACAGACTGAATAATCACCCGATAATCATAGGTATCTTCCAGGCGATCGCTCTTCCCCGCTTTAGAACTATCCAGCCATAGCGTCAAATCCACCTCATACCACTGTCCCAAAATCTGTTCTTCGGGCAAAAAACCTACGTAACCATAAGCCCGAATGCCAGTAATGTTTAACGTATCGAGAGCCGAGCCATTCATCATCTTTCCTGTTTATCCCAAGTCCTGATGGGTAAAAAGTTTAGCATTGGCACCGCTATAGGTTGCCGCAATGTGACCCTCTCCAGAAATTTGATATTTGTAAGTGACTAGCCCTTCTAGCCCCACCGGCCCTCTAGGCGGCATTTTTTGGGTGCTAATGCCCACTTCTGCACCAAAGCCATAGCGGAAACCATCCGAAAAGCGGGTGGAACAATTGTGAAACACGCCAGCGGCATCGACTTGAGCGATAAAATCAGCAGCGGTTTGAGCATTTTCTGTGACAATCGCTTCGGTATGCCGTGAGCCATAGGTATTAATGTGGGCGATCGCTGCCTCCGTTGAACCCACAACTTTAATCGCCAAAATCAAATCGCTATATTCCGTGGCCCAATCAGTTTCGGTGGCTGCGCGAATCGAGTTTTTCAGGATTTTGCAGGTGTCGTCGTCTCCTCGAAGTTCCACCTCACGGGTTTGCAGGGCCTTTGCCACTTCAGGAATCCATCGATCGGCAATGGCTTGATGGACTAACAATGTTTCAATGGCATTGCAGGCAGAGGGATACTGCGTTTTAGCATCAACAGCGATCGCCACTGCCTTGGATAAATCTGCGGCTTGATCGACATACAAATGGCAGATGCCATCCGCATGACCTAGCACTGGAATCCGAGTGTTATCTTGCACAAAGCGCACAAACGCATTGGAACCTCTGGGAATAATCAAATCGACAGATTGATCTAACTGCAACAGGGCGATTGTTTCTTCTCGTGTGGTTAGCAAACGCACCACCCCTGGGTCAATGCCAACTTGAGTCAACCCCTGATGGATGGCACCCGTTAGCGCTTCACAAGACCGCACCGCTTCCTTACCGCCTTTGAGAATGACCCCATTCCCAGACTTGATGGCAAGCGTCACAATTTGCACCAACGCATCGGGTCGGGATTCAAAAATGACGCCCAAAACGCCCAACGGACAGGTGACTCGTTTCATCACTAGTCCTGTATCGAGTTCGCGGTGAATTTGCACAGCACCCACAGGGTCAGCCAATCGTTCGACATCCCGCACCCCAGCGATCGCCCCTTTCAGCTTTTCTGCATCCAGTTTTAGTCGTCCGTACAGCGGCTTAGCCAACCCTTCTGCTAAGGCAATTTCACAATCGGTTTGGTTGGCAGCCAGTATCTCGTGAGGCGTGGGCTTCGAGGGCCAGGGCAATTGCGAGCGATCGCTTGGTTCCTTGCCTCTGTGGGCAAAACGGCCAGATGACGGGAGGCTTCGCGAGTTTGGGCGGCCAGCGTTGATAGGGGCAGAGCAAGCCGGGGGGAGGTGGTCATGGTAGAAGATTTCCAAAGAACAGAAAACAGCAATAAATCTCAGATCTATCCTAAATCTTCGCAAATTTTGGAAAAAGCAGTTTCTCAAGTGGCTGAAAAGTCCAACCGGAGTAGTACAATTGATAAAGAATATTCATAAAAATCCTATTCGTGATCTTAGAGAAAGACATGCCAGCGTTGGGTTTCACTGAGTTCAACCCAACCTACGGAAAAAATGGGGCGGGTTGGTTCTGGCCAGTTCTGATTAGTAATGTGCTTAATTGAAAGAGATAAAGCTAGTTGATTACTAAACTAAAGGTTGAGTATGATTCTCTCAATCCTCCCTTGAAGTGGGCTGGAGGAAAGCGTTGGCTTGTGCCAATTTTACGTGAAATCTGGAAACACTACTCTCATTACAGATTAGTAGAACCCTTTGTGGGAGGGATGGCCGTTGCCCTAGGATTGCAGCCTCACAAAGCCCTGCTCAATGACCTGAATGCTCATCTGATCAATTTCTACTGTTGGCTACAAAAAGGGCTGTGTATTGACATCCAGTTGGAAAACAGTTCGTGCTACTACTATTTGTGCCGTCAGCAGTTTAATGAGTTTATATTAACCGGAAAAGCGCAGAGTCGAGAGGCGGCTAATTTATTTTATTTTATGAACCGCACTGGCTATAACGGGCTTTGCCGATTTAACAGCAAAGACCAGTTTAATGTGCCATTTGGTCGTTATAAAACGATCAATTACGTCAAAAACTTTTCACACTATACCCCCATTTTAGAAAAGTGGTATTTTTCTTCAGTTGATTTTGTGAAGTTACAGCTTCAACCTACAGATCTGATCTATGCCGATCCGCCTTACGATGTTCAGTTTACAAAGTATAGTGCTAATGATTTTAAGTGGGAAGATCAGATCCGTCTGGCGGAGTGGTTAGCCTGCCATCCGGGCCCTGTCATTGCCTCTAACCAGGCAACAGAGCGAATTGTGCAATTATATGAAAGTCTTGGGTTTTCCATTACTCTCTTGGATGCACCCAGGCGGATTTCCTGTACGGGCGATCGCAAACCTGCCAAAGAAGTTCTGGCACTTAAAGGCATCCCTTTGAAAAGCATCCCTTTGAAAAGCATCCTTTGAAAGGCATCCCTTGACTGGATGATTAGGGCAAAATGGTTAGGGCAGAATGGTTAGGGCAGACGGCTACTGGCTTGCAAGTTCGGTAGTAGCGCTGTTTGCCAGACCCGATAGCCCTGATGGCTCAGGTGTAAGCCGTCAGTGGTGAGTTGGCGCTGGAGGTTGCCGGTGTCATCGCTGAAGGCAGGCTGAAGATTGAGAAAATTAACACCCTGCTGGCGAGCCGCAGCGGCAATATTGTAGTTTAGCCAGCGCACTCGGTTGTTGGGGATGGCGGCTAAGCGCGTGGGCAGGATCGAGTACACGTAAATGGTGGCGTCAGGGTGGCTCTGCTTGAGCCGCCGCATGATTTCTGTGAGATTGCCGATGATTTTCTCATCTGTTGCCCCCTGGCGCAGATCGTTGATGCCTGCCATCACATGAATGGTGGTGGGATGAGTGTTCTCAAACAATGGCAGGCGGTTGAGAATGCCGCTGGTGGTGTCTCCTGAAATGCCCTGATTCAGCCAGAAGCGATCGCTTGATAATCTTTCATTGGGAAACCACAGGGATAAAGAATCGCCCACTAAGACCGAGAGCCGATTGTTGCCTGCCCAGTGGTCATGGCTTGCGCCTCTTTTTCAGCAAGGATACCCACTGCTGATAAGACGGTTTCTCGGTCGCGTTGATCCAGGCATCTCGAAAGCTATCCACCGCCAGCCGAGTGTAGAGTTTGCCAGTTCGCAGGGCTGCCCAGCGCTGCTGAAACAGTTGGCTACCTGATGTGGGTCGGACAGGCTGAGCTTGAGCCTGGGGCTGAGCCTGGGACTGTTTCTGAGCCTGAGCTTGAGCTTGAGGTTGAGCTTGCGGCTGGCTGGCAGCGACTGAGCGTAGTGCCAACTGCCGACTGGATTCGGGTAAATGAGATTCTGCAAGGGGACGGGCAGGCACATACGTATCGGACGTTGCCTCACAAAGGCGAGCCACTGCCCTGCTAATCATTGAAGGCATGGGAATGGGTAGTTCGGCAGGTAGGACTGCCGTGGACAGTCCTGGAGCCTGCCCTTGCGACATCAAACTGGCAGCAATCAAACAAAAATTGCTCATTTCGACACACACGTCCTTACTTCCAAGTAGAGTACAACCCTCGCCATGCGGTTCCACTCCTGCATTCCGTCCTCACCTTTGAGACTACGGCTACATCTGATGCATAGAAAGCAGGCAGAGAGAGGACAGGCTTCCATCTCCTGTTTGTGTGCATGGAGGTGTTTGATCACCCTTGACAGTGCTTTAGCTACCCCTTCAGGATAGGCAGAGTCAAATAGGTGAAAAATTTATAGAAATCTGGGAAAAAAATGAAAGATTCGTGAAGACAGAGCCGTTAGAGCCGATCGCTCCACTAGGCTAGCTCTCGCATCATGTATCGTCGGATAATTTCCGTGACTTCGGCTGCCATGCGCGCATCAAGCTGCCGAGCTTCTTCGTGGGCATCGCCATTGGCATTGGCTGCCAATAGCGCCATGTTCAGGGTGTGTAGAACCGCAGGTTGTCCTTTAGTTTGGGGACGCTTGTCTAGAAATTGCACAAAGGCCACGTAGGCTAGCTCAGTGCGATCGCGCATATCACTGCGGCCAAAGCCAAGTTTCGAGAGAATCACAGGCGATTCGATGGCTGCGGTTAAGCCTAATTGCTCGATCGCCACATCAATATATCGGGCTGAATCGGTGCCCAAGGCCCGCACCACCGTTTCCAGACTGTGCCATTGAATGTCTGGCAATTGTGCGCCTGGAAACAGATGATTGTGCCAGCCCACCAGGGAGATAAAGCGGGCTAAGTCGTAAGTAGACAGAGCATTATTGCCAGCATGATTAGCGTAGGCGGAGTTCAGCAGCACCCTCTGAAGCGGCTGACTCCAAAGGTCAGGATTTGGGATCAGCGGGGGTTCGCCATAGCGGCCCTGAAATTCTGAAGTGTAATTGCCAGTAATGCTTTGCACCCAATTTTGCAACTCGCCTGGCTGAGAAAACTGCTTGAATAGAGCCGCGATCGCATTGGAAGTGGCGATCGCCTCGCCATAGCTGACGAGATCCACGGCCAGGTTGTAGAACCCATAGCCGCCTGGGCTGCCTGCCGGTCTCACCAGGCAATCTTTCAGGAGGGCATTAGGGTTGTTGGCGTTAGCCCGGCAAACGACTTGCAGCAGCGGCAGAATTTTGGTGGTGCTCCAGAGTTGGGCAGGCTGGAGCGGATTTTTGCCGAGCCAGGCTGTACGGATCATGCCATCGACAAAATTCCCCACACCAATGCAGGCTTGCTGAATATCCGAGTGCAGCCAATCGAGTGCGCCGATGGCCGGCTGTTCGCCGCGTGCAGGGTAAAGATCAAACGTGAGATTAGCCGAGCTAAACGAGATCACGTTGATGCCATCTGGCTTTTGGGTGAGACGGCTGGGAAATTGGGGAATGTCGGCTTTGTAAGCGGATTGATCAATACCGCGATCGAGAAATGCCAATTTATGAGCATCAAAGCCAGTTTGCTGTGCCAAATAAGCGCTGTAGAGGGCGGGGCGCTCTTGGGAGCGGGCCAGGGCAAAGTCTACAGCGTCTGCGTGGGTTAGCGCCCAGGCAAAGTCTGGGTCAAAGACCCCTACCTTCATGGCGTTGAGTCCATAAAAGTCACAGAAAGCCGTCAAGCTTTGCTCCGTTTGCGAGTTGTACCGCCCGTCGATTGGCCCTGTATACAGCCGAAAGTCTCTCAAAATCACCTGGATATCCTGGATCAGGCGAGCACAGCCTTTCCAGCGCTCAAAGGGCACTTGTACCGCAAATCGTTTGCCTGGTATGGCATCTTGAATATCATAAATGCCCAGGTTCCAGGTGGAATACGGGCGCGGAACAACATCAGCAATTCCCAATGCTAAACACAGCAGTGCTGCTAGTTCACCGCGAGTGGTGTTGGCGATCGGGCGAAATTTGCGAACATCAGGATAATTAACGATGCGGTTATCTAGAACAGCCGCCGCGATCGCCCATCTCACCCAGTTGGGAATCTCAGCCGCATCATCAAAGTAGAGATTCAGCGTCTTGTTGGGATCAGGCGGTGTTGCCAGGCGAAGGGCAGTCACCAGCACCCCCAGCACCTGAATCCGGGGAATTCGCAAATCTGGCTTAAAATAGCCCTCTGGATAGCCCGAAAATAGCCCTCGCTCGTAGCCCCAGGTGACGGCGCTGTAGGCCCAATGTAGCCTGGGCACATCCGGGAAATAGACGGCAGTTCGCACGGGTACAGCCTTGGGAAATGCGGCATACGTCAAGGCAGCAAATTGGGCACGGGTCAACGGTGCATCAGGTCGAAAGCTGCCATCTGGAAAGCCGCGCACCAGTTGGCGATCGGCTAAAGCAAGGATGCAGGATTTTGCCCAATAGGGGGCAATGTCGGGGAAGGTGGGGGGCATGAGCCAAGGAAACAGGTGGGGAGAAAGTGACGAAGATGGAATCTATTGGGCACTAGATGATTGAGCACCGGATTATTGGGCACTCTTGGGCATGCTTGAAGAACGCGATGGTGCTGATGTTTCAGCGCGAGGTGGCGGAGCGGATCGTGGCTCAGCCCGGCAGCAACGCCTACGGCCGGCTGGCGGTGCTGGCGCAGTGGCGCACGCGTCCCCGCATCGCGCTT
>JAAUOQ010000432.1 GCA_012034795.1 Leptolyngbyaceae cyanobacterium CRU_2_3 | reverse complement strand
CTCTGAGTAGAAACCTGATCAACCTAAAAACCTGATCAACTTATTTTTACGATCTGTCAGATATCTGATTGGAGATGTGAGAGTGATGAAATCGCGGAGTCCTGACTCAAACAAATCTAGAATCGTAGAGTTGTCTCCTAGATTTTAGAATGTGCCCTAGTTTTCAACTTGCCCACCGCTTAGGGCTATTGCGATCGAACGTATTTGCCGATATGGATCAGGCGAAAGCCAGAGCTAGAGCGGCAGGGTTAGATATTATTGACTTGTCCTTGGGATCATCTGATCTGCCGACGCCTGAGCCTGTGCTGGAAGCGATCGCCCAATCCCTTCATGACTCCAATACTCACGGATATCTGCTATTTCACGGGACGCAGGCATTTCGGCAGGCGGCAGCCCACTGGTACGAGCATAAATTTGGCATTGCCATTGACCCAGAAACAGAAGTCCTGCCGCTGATTGGCTCTCAAGAAGGCACAGGTCATCTGCCCCTGGCCGTGCTGAATGTAGGCGATTTTGCCCTACTGCAAGATCCGGGCTATCCTTCCCATGTGGGTGGCGTACATTTGGCAGGTGGACAAGTTTATCCCATGCCACTGCTAGCCGAACATGATTTTCTGCCTGTATTGGCTGATATTCCCAATGCCGTACTAGCACAAGCCCGCATGATGGTGCTCAGCTATCCCCATAACCCCACAACTGCAACGGCACCGCTCAGATTTTTCAAGAAGCTGTAGCGTTTTGTCAACAACACCATTTAGTGCTAGTGCATGACTTTCCCTATGTGGATCTGGTGTTTGGGGAAGAACCTCCTCCCTCTGTGCTGCAAGCCGACCCTGATAAAACAGTGTCGATCGAGTTTTCACAATGTCAAAGTCCTACAATATGGGCGGTTTTCGGGTGGGATATGCGATCGGCAATCCCGATCTGATCCGTGCTTTACGACAGGTAAAGGCGGCAATTGATTTCAACCAGTATCGCGGCATTTTAAATGGGGCAATTGCGGCCCTGACCGGGTCTCAAGCTAGCGTTAGTCTAGTAGTGAGTACCTTTCGTCTGCGTCGGGATACTTTTGTTCAAGCTTTGCATCGGATCGGTTGGCAGGTTCCTCTGCCCACTGCCACGATGTATGTCTGGGCAAAGTTACCAGACTCTTGGACAAGCGGTTCGATCGCTTTTTGTCAGCAGTTAGTCGAAATCACGGGGGTAGCGGCTTCTCCAGGGTCCGGGTTTGGCAAGTCTGGTGAAGGCTGTGTCCGATTTGCCTTAGTCCATGAACCACCTGTGCTAGAAGAAGCCGTGCGTCGAATAGCGCAGTTTTTGAAAAGAAGAGAGTAGCCCAACCACACCACTCTCTCAGGACTAATCCCTTAGTTTTTCCTGCTTATCCCCACATATTCAAAAACTGTCCCCATTGCGTAGTACCTACGAAGCCGTAGTTACTGCCGTTGTAGCCCGAAAGGCGACGAGCACCTCGATCGGGAAAGTAAAGCGATAAGCCTGTGCTGCGACCACTCGTTGCAGAATAGTTTGAGTAATAGCGCTGCGATAAGACTCAAGCACCGTTTGGGCAGCCGTCCGCAGCGGCGTAGAAATTCCTGAGTTATTCACAAAGCCCGTGAACAGTTTGCCGACATCGCAGAAATTGTTGGCATATGCTTTGTCTACTTCTCCAAAGTCGTTGGCATAGCGATCGCGCCATAAGTCTAGCGTGCTTAAGTCGTAACCCGTGGTCGTATTGCTCATCAAGGTAGTAGCAAAGTGGCTAATGGCATTTGTCAAACTGGAGGAATTACTGCTTCTCAATGCCGAAAGATTAATAGCAGATAAGGTTTCGTTGCCTTTGGGATAGGTTTGTCCATAGCGCGTCACGATCGATGAGCCAAGTTGAGTGGCAGTCATCTCAGGGTTGGCTTTTAAATCTTTGAGGATGGGGGTGTAGTTCCAGCCTTTAGCGGGTTCTAACTCTTGAGAACCAACAAACACAGAGGCGTTATTAGAAATTTGATGGGCAAATTCTGTCATGCCCATGAGGCAAGCATCCGCACCCACCACATCTACTGGGGTAGACAGCCCACTCAATGCTCTACTGAGTTCGCTACTGGTAATACCATCGTCAGTGACATCATCGTAGGAGACGTTAAACCCATCCCCATGCCCCCACATCACTAAAGCGTAGCGCTCAGCTTTGTAAGTGCTAGTGCTCCAATCGACAAACCCCTTCAATGTATTAGCGTTACCCATATTGGCTTCACCAATACTTGTGCCCCAATTGGCATTGGGAGTGTTGTCAGCCCGCACCAGTCCACGACGGGTATCCGTCCAATTGCCATAGGCAGAAGTATTTCCCGTCGAGCGATCGAGTTGTACAACAATATTGACTTTGCTATCTGAGCCAGCCGCTGCTAGTTCCAAAAAATCTTGAATAGCATAGTTCTCCAGGTTATTGCCTGCCATATACACCATGACTGTCCACTCAGCAGTGGAATTGGGGCTTTGCCCAGCGCCCCGCAGGCTAACCTGCGGATTTTTACTCGAAAGGGATGGGTACTGTCTAGTTGAGCGATTCAAACTAGTTGAGCGATTCAGACTTTTACTACTAATCGCAGAATAATCCCATAGCCCCGTGCTAGAAGATTGGCGAGAACCAAAGGCTGACCTTAAAGCCACTGAATTTAAAGCATCAGTTAAAGAAGGGGATGAATTCGACAGCCGTTGCGGGTTCATACAAAATGCCTCAAACAACTTCTCAAGCTTGATAACTCTTAGTTAGAGTCTTAGTTGGAGACAGATGCACCCTGCGTTGCTTCTACTCAAGCTACTTTACTTTTTGAGCCTTGAGCAGCTTTTTGAGTTTTAAGCAGCGGAAATCCTAACGCTTCTCGTTGTTGTAAATAAAGCTGTGCAACCTGACGGGCTAAATTACGAATTCGCAGGATATAGCGAGTTCGTTCTGTGACGGAAATAACCCCTCTAGCATCTAATAAATTGAAGGTATGAGAACACTTCAATACCTGATCAAAAGCTGGTAAGACTAACTCTTTTTCATTAAGCGATCGGCTTCTTTCTCAAACAAGCCAAACAGCGTAAATAATAAATCAGGATCAGAGGCTTCAAAATTGTAGGTGGAGTTTTCGATCTCACCTTGGAGATACACATCTCCATAGGTTAACTGGTCATTCCACTGAATATCAAAAATGGCATCTACACCCTGAAGATACATGGTTAGCCGCTCCAAGCCATAGGTGATTTCTACCGATACTGGACGGCAATCAATCCCACCACATTGTTGGAAGTAAGTGAACTGCGTAACTTCCATTCCATCTAACCACACTTCCCAACCAACCCCCCATGCCCCCACGGCAGCATCTTCCCAATTATCTTCTACAAATCGGATATCATGATCTTCCGGCTTAATTCCCAATGCCCGCAGCGAATTCAGGTAGATTTCTAGAATATTGTCTGGCGAAGGCTTAATCAGGACTTGGTACTGATAATAGTGTTGCACCCGGTTGGGGTTTTCACCATAGCGTCCGTCCGCAGGAGACGACAGGGTTCTACATAGGCGACTGACCAAGGCTCAGGCCCAATCGCCCTTAAAAAGTATGAGGACTCTTCGTGCCAGCTCCCTTTTCGGTGTCATAAGGCTGAACAATTAAGCAACCCCGATCGCTCCAGAACTGATGCAGTGTGGCAATAACTGACTGAAAATTCACAACGTCTGACCCCTTAGTCCCAGCATGGCTGCTGAGTAGATAATTCGCTCATTAAACAATTCATTGTCGCGCAAATCTGTCAGGTGCGATCGCCATACTCCTGCCCAGAATCTGCGTTTTTCCTATCAGTACGCCAGACCTTTGAGTTTTACAGACTGCCCCTTACAGATGGTCAGCTTGATTGAATTGCAACCTTCAAACACCCATCAGCA
>JAAUOQ010000431.1 GCA_012034795.1 Leptolyngbyaceae cyanobacterium CRU_2_3 | reverse complement strand
GCCCTTACCCCAATGCGGAGATCTAAGAAGCTTTGCCCTGCTGCATCAGCGCGGTTGCCCCTAGCCCTGCAAAGTTATTTTGCTCAGGTTTTGTAATGCCACCAAACTTGAGAAACCGAGTTTCTACACACATTTGGGCAAAAGCAATATCGGAGTTGACGCCTTCAATACTGGCTTCCTCCCGGTAGAGTTTGGGAAGTTCGGAAAACCGCCCTAAGCTCTCTGGATTGTGGGCTTTGAGAAACATCATGAGTTGAACTTCTGAGAGCATTCCTCGGCCCATAATCCGATCGATCTGGCTGGGCAATATCAGCGCCGAGCGTAGGCTCAATGTGCTGGATTCTTTATCCCACTGAATAGCAATATTAAACTCTCGCAGGTCGATCGCTCTGAGATAAACAACGTTGCAGTAGGCGATCGGTTGAATTCCAGCCACAGCATCCAAATCAATGCCCATTTGATCAACTAGATCTACCGGAACACAAGCATTGCCGTCTGCAACAATGCCTTCACCATCGTACAAAGCCCCGTTCAACAGCAGGGTGATAGGGAGAATTTTAGGCGCTGCTGCATTAGCCGACATCGCGCGGCTCCAACCCGCCAATCCTTCTGCAATCCCCAGGGCCACATCTTGGGGCTGAGCCGGAATCACCCATTGCTCATCTAGATTAGTAAAGCGCCCCACCTGAATCCGCAAGGCAGGAATGGCTAGGTCGCGACAAAAAGCCAGACGACCCCAATCTGTTTGCGTATCTGGTTGCACTCCGCGATGGACAATTTGAGGCACACGACGCAAATAGGCTTGTAGAAGCTGTTCAGCCTGAATCCGACGTTGATCATTATGGCTAATGTAGAAAATAGTGGCGGCTAAATTCAGCAAATCTGAAGTCGTCTGAATTTCCAGGGCCACATCTCCGGGCTGGGCCTGTCGGTTAATCCACTGGATGACCTGATCTGTGCTCAGATCATCGGGAACAGAGATGGGTTCATAGTCGCGCGATCCCAAGATTTGTCCGATCAAATCGCGCAGTAGCACAATCTGGCGGATGGCAGTATCAGCGATCGCACCCCAACGATACCCCTCCTCGCGTCCTCCCTGTTCTACAGCGAGAAAAATGCGTCCCATCTCCCCTCCTTCCACAACTTTGTCTATCTGTCTATCAAGGGCATCAGCCGCTCCTCAGCAGGTTAGCCGACTGCCAACTGCTTCAGAGATCTCCAATCGCTAATGATAGTCAGCAAACCGCTTCAAAGCACAGTTGTTTGCTAGGGGACGTGGAACCGCTCCACTTAAAAAGGCTATGAGGCGAACACTTGTTCGTCTGGTAATCTCTTTTCAGTTAGAGTGGATTGATAAGAGCAAATTCAGGGATGTTGCCAATTAGTGTTAATACCCTATAATCAAGCGCTATATGTAGTGGTCATGGGTAGTTTAGTCTAGTCCTAGCTAATTGAGCACCTGCCCAAAGGAGAATGAGTTCGTGGAAGTTCCTCGCCTGCACCCCGATACGATCGAAGACGTTAAACAGCGCGTTGATATTGTCGATGTCATTTCAGAGCATGTGGTGCTCCGCAAGCGCGGTAAGGATTTCACGGGGCTATGTCCTTTCCATGATGACAAATCACCGAGCTTCACCGTCAGTCCGGGTAAGCAGTTTTATTACTGCTTTAGCTGCGGTGCTGGGGGCAATGCCATCAAGTTCTTAATGGAGATTGGTAAGCGATCGTTCTCTGATGCCGTACTGGATTTAGCCAAACGCTACCAAGTGCCCATCAAAACCTTGGAGCCTGAGCAGCGGCAAGCTCTACAACGGCAGATTTCTTTACGCGAGCAGCTTTACGAAGTGCTGGCACTAACGGCAAAGTTTTACGAACACGCCTTGCGTCAACCGGATGGCAAAGTTGCCCTCACCTATTTGCAAAGCCGCCAGTTCAGTCAGGAAACCATTCAGCAATTCCAGTTGGGCTATGCTCCGCTAGGCTGGCAAACCTTGTATGGGTATTTGATTGAACAAAAGCACTACCCCGTAGAACTCGTCGAAAAAGCTGGGCTAATTGTTTCGCGTTCCGAAGGTAAGGGCTATTACGATCGGTTCCGCGATCGCCTGATCATCCCTATTCATGATCTACAAGGGCGAGTCATTGGCTTTGGGGGTAGAGCCTTGGGTGACGAACAACCCAAGTATCTCAATTCGCCTGAAAGCGAGCTATTTGATAAGGGCAAAACCCTCTATGCCCTGGATAAAGCTAGAGGTGCGATCGCCAAAGCGGATCAAGCCGTTGTCGTAGAAGGCTATTTTGATGCGATCGCCCTGCATGCGGCTGGCATTGGCAATGTGGTGGCCTCCCTGGGGACGGCGCTGAGCAAGTATCAGGTGCGGCAATTGCTGCGTTACACCGAATCCAAGCAGATTGTGCTGAACTTTGACGCAGACACAGCCGGACATAAAGCCGCAGAACGGGTGATTGGCGAAGTGGCTGATCTGGCTTACCAAGGCGAAGTCCAACTGCGTGTGCTCAACCTGCCCTCTGGCAAAGATCCCGATGAGTTTCTAAAGACTCATCCTGCGGCAGAGTATCAGGACTTACTCCAAACCGTCCCTCTTTGGCTAGATTGGCAGATTCAGCAAGTGCTGGAGGGCGTTGATTTGAGCCAATCCGACCAATTTCAACAGAGCATCCAGGCAATCGTTAAACTGTTGGGCAACTTGCCTAATGCCACGCTCAGAACCCACTATATTCATCGTTGTGCCGAACTGCTGGGTCAAAATAATTCTCACTTGACTCTCCAGCTAGAGAGCGATTTACGTACCCAGGTGCGGGGGCAACGTTGGCATGGGCGATCGCAAAAATGGGTCAGACCGGGCGATCGCACCCTGCTAGAAGAATCAGAGGCTCAGATCTTGCGGCTTTACCTCCACTTAGGAGACTACCGCACTCTGATTAAGGCAGCCTTGGAAGAGCGCGATCTAGACTTCAGCATGGCACACCACCGCTTTCTCTGGCAGCAGATTTTGCATATCGAAGCCGAGGGCGATCGGCCATTGACCCGGACACTGACCCAGGAGAGTTTGCCAGAGGGCGAATTGGGGGATCTCAGACTGGAGCAACATCATGCACCTCATGCCTCACAGCCTAATCTACAGTTTGATTTAATCCTTGAGCTACAAGATCGCTGTACAGATTTTCCCAACAAATTACCAGCCCTCTATCCTCTGTTCCAGCTAGACGAGAAAACTCAGCGAGACATGCTCCGTGCTCCTCTGGTGGTTCGGGCCTCAACTGCCTGCATGGAACGGGTGATGTGCGAGAAGCGCTGCCGCCACTTCCTTAATCTCTGGGAAAAAATGGACAGTCCGGCATCGCCAGAACTGGCTCAATATTACTGGCAACAAATCTGTGCTGAGAAGCAACGCATTGCGGAACTGGATCAACAGCAGCGTCAAATCACTTTTGCTGACTTAGCCCAAATTCCTTGGGTGGGAGAGTATTACGAGGCGCTGGAAACTTCGCAGAGTTCTCATTGAAAATGCAGCATGATGAGTGCCCGCAGGAAAAACCAGCTAAACTCAAGTATCTTCAACCCTTATGCAATAACCGTTTCAACTTTTGCTAAGCCGAGGTATCTCTATGACAAAATCCGATGATTGGGTTCGTGCTCTACAAGTCCCTACCCATAAGAAGATTTCTCTCCACAAAGACTACGATCCTGCCTATACGGGAATTTATAAGAGTAAGGGAGATGTGGCTGGTAAGTTACAAGAAGGCATTGAGGCACTAGCCAAATATCAAGACATTCTCTACGCCCAAAATACCTATGCCTTGCTAATCGTCTTTCAGGCAATGGATGCTGCTGGCAAAGACAGCACCATTAAGCATGTAATGTCAGGGGTTAATCCACAAGGCTGCCAAGTGTTCAGTTTCAAAGCACCCTCTT
>JAAUOQ010000430.1 GCA_012034795.1 Leptolyngbyaceae cyanobacterium CRU_2_3 | reverse complement strand
CAAACCCTCGTCCCAGCCCCTTCTTCCTTTTGGGAAGAAGGGGAGCCGGATGGAAGTCCCAGGAGAGGGAGTTAGGGTGAGGGGAGTTCACAGTACAGTTAGGATTTCCAGCACTTTCACAAAAACTGTCTGGAGTATGGAAATTTAACCTCTAAACAAAATGATAAGGCGGCAGCATTTCGCCCAAGCTCAATTCCCAGTGAATAAACTGTCGTTGCCAAACTGCCAGATGCTCATACAGCAAACGCTCTTGAATGCGATCGCCCAATATATAAAACCGCTCAATGCCGTTGCCAAGTTCTCCGCGTGCCCAATTTGGGTAGGTCTGGTCAATTGCTTTAGCGATCTGTTGCAACTCGGACTGCTGCTGCTGCTGCCACGCTGTTTGCATCCGACAAAACTGGTTTTTGCTGAGAAGTAATCTTTACCTTTGAGATCTGGGGCGATCGCCAGTTCAGGAAAGGGCAGAGCAATCAGCTTTAACAGATACTCTGCTTTGCCTCGAAGCTTCCCTAGCTTTGCCGCATACTCTGCTTGATGAGTTTCTAAATGCTCTCGCAATCCCTGTTGGCAAACAAAACTCGTACCAAACTTGAGGGGGTAGGAGCGTGGTTTGCTGAAAAACCGCACGGGTCACGCGATCATGTGCCAGAATTGCCTGCATTAGCCGTTCATCGCTATCTTGTAAAGCCAAAACATCTAGATCAAGTTCCACTAAAGCCGCCAAGTCTTTAACTGCGATGATCTGGAGTGATCCCGAAATCCCCAAAGGCAACGCTAACAAACGAGTGGGATTTGGAAGGAACGCATAGATATACATGCCTAGGAATAAAGCTGGGGGCAAAGCTAGCTAGCAAAAAGAATCGCTCAGCACTGCCTTATTTCCTAGTAAAGCAGGAATTCAGGGAGACTGAGCGAAGATGTGGAGTTTGTTAAGCGCAACTAAGCGTTACGATTTAGCGCTTCAACGGGTTTACGGTGAGCAATTTCTGCAAACTTACCGTTGGTATGACCGTTGCCATTACGCGGCTGAATGACACCATAGCCACCATGATTGCGTTCGTAAATCACATTAATTTCGCCAGTTTCCGCATTGCGGAACATGTAAAAATCGTGACCGACGAGTTCAAGCTGCTCTTGTGCTTCTTCTAGCGTCATGGGTGGCATCGCAAAATACTTAGTACGAACGACAGTCCCTGGGAGTTCGGGAATGCGATCGTCACTTAGCAGTGTAGGAGCAACAGGCTGCTCAGCCAGAACTTCAGTGGTTTTAACGGGGGCATGAGTTTGTTCATGGCGCTTCTCCTTATACTTCCGGAGTTGGCGGGCAATTTTGTTGGCAACCAGATCAATGCTGGCATAAAGGCTTTCGCTGCTTTCTTCGGCTCGTACGACAGTCCCATTGGCGTAAATGGTGACTTCAGCAGTTTGCTTGGTGTTTATCCTGGGATTGCGAGCAACGGAAAGATGTACATCAATTTCGGTAGTTAGATTTCAAATGGGTGGCTGCCTTCTCAATCTTTTGATGAACATACTCACGAATTGCATCAGTAATCTCAATGTTTTTGCCCTGGATAACAAGCTTCATGATGAGCTTTCTCCCTTAAAGTGTGGGTCACTTCTTTACCCTATCAGCTTTGTATTGTGGACGACAGGGGGGTTTATAATCTTTTGCATGGTTTGACAATTCTTGACTAGAGCATGGCGGAAAGTGGGAAATTTACGTTAAACTACGCTTGCTTTGCGAAAAGTCCTTACATATTGTTATAGATCGTGTGTTGAAAACTAGCGCTTCTGCCAAGGATGCTTTTACCAGGGTTTGTCGGCTCTACACGTATGGACAACTTCCCTATGCAGAAGCTTTGCAGCAGCAGCGATCGCTAGTGAATGCTCGAAAAGAAAATCCCGATTTAGAAGATGTCTTGATCTTGCTAGAGCACCCCCCAGTTTATACTTTGGGTCAAGGTTCTAGCTTGAAATTCCTGAAGTTTGACCCGGCTGATGCTCAGCATTTGCTCTACCGCATAGAGCGAGGTGGAGAAGTAACCTACCACTGCCCAGGACAGTTGGTGGGCTACCCCATTCTCAATTTGCGCCGCCATCAGCAGGATTTACATTGGTATTTGCGGCAGCTTGAAGAAGTGTTGATTCAAGTTCTGGCATTTTATGGCTTAAAAGGCGATCGCATTGCGGGTTTCACAGGCGTTTGGCTAGAAGGACGAAAGGTGGCGGCGATCGGCATCAAGGTTAGCCGATGGATCACTATGCATGGATTTTCCCTCAATATTTGCCCAGAACTGTCAGGATTTCAGCAGATTGTCCCCTGTGGTATTGAAGACAAACCGGTGGGCAGCCTAGCTGAATTTATTGCTGACATTAATCCAAAACACGTGCGTCAACAAGTGGCAGCCTCGTTTTCAGAAGTCTTTCAGGTGGAACTCCTACCTTCCCATTAGGCTTGGGGTAGAGTAAGCTATCAAAGAAATTGCTGATTCGGTTGAGTGGAAGTACTTGAAAATAGCTGTAACATTTCTATAATGTTTGCGAGCCATTTTCTGCCAAGGTGTTGTCGTGTGATCGGAGTTTCCCACCTTCATGTTTACTAGCTCTCGCGCTGATTATTCGGTCGATCTCAATATTCCCCTTCCATTAGGCATCCGCGAATCTAAACTTAGCAGCCCTGAACTTAACGGATTTGAACACCTTTACATAGAGCAAGCAACCCCGTTTCGCAAACGAGACGAGCAGGTGATGATTGACCTGTTTCGTCAGGAAGGAATTGAGGCGATTGAGCAAGATATTGCCTATAACTTGCTATGGCGCTGTCCGGAACCTTGTTGGGAAGACGATCCATTTGAATTTCTACGAGATTTTCTTTAGGGATCTTAAGTTGAAGCAATCCCCTCAACTCTAATGCACTGTGCTTAGATCCAAGCAGAGCTTCTCTGAGAACCACGCAGGTTCTCCCAGGCTTGTTTTGAAGGAGTGTGAGCGTATCGTTTCTCCTGCAAGGAGGCTTGACCAACAGGCGGGCAAGATGCCTGCCCCATCGGATTTCCCTTTTTCTGATCGCTCAAAAGTCAGGAGAGCCGCCACGCAGAGTGTGGCTCTCAGAGAGCTTTTGTCCTGAACTGATGGCATAGACTATATGCCTCAAAAACAGGGGGGCGCACTCGCCCCCCTGTACAAGAACAGCAACTTGTCAGTGAAAACTAGTCAGGATTAGATTCAGGGTAGTGGTTGCGAATGCGTTCAGCCTCTGGGCAATCTTCAGAAACCAGAGGTTCAACATCTCCACGGGAAACAGCCGCAAGCTTCTGCATGACAGAGCCAATGCTTTCTAGCCGGATCATTTCTTCCCACGAGCAAACTTCATCATCTTCATCGGTTTCATAGCGAACCGTGACTAGATCACCTTCAATATCGAGGATGCGAGCGCGCTCGATCCAGCGTTGCTGATCCCGCAAAAAGATCCAGACCTCTCTACCATCACAACACAGTTGATAGATCTTGCGGTGTAGCATGTATCGCTTCTCCTGAGCAAACAACTAGCAAATCTTTAATGAGACTAATGCCTTAAAGCGACAATAGCCAGCCTATCCGTCTAAAACACGAACTCAAACGGGACGCTTTGCTTCAGCTTTTAAGCAAGCTAACGCTAAAATGGCTGAAAACCGCTTGGGGAATGGCCTGTTCATGAGGTTGGCTCCATTGATTGGAGTTCGTCATTAAGGTGAAAGCCTTGAGGTTGGGCTGAACTGTAGTGAGAAAGTTTGAAGCGTCTTCTTAGATTGCAGGCAGCCGATAGGTTCATAATAATTGAACAGGTTTGGGGGAAGCCAAAGGAGGCGATGTTCTGGGAAATGTACGAATTGACTAGAGTCTGCTCAGCTACAGCAATTAAAGCTTGAGTTGACTCGCTTGTGAAGAGGGATATCGCT
>JAAUOQ010000044.1 GCA_012034795.1 Leptolyngbyaceae cyanobacterium CRU_2_3 | reverse complement strand
CACATGACAGCCAATCTTGGCATGAATTGTGAAAAGACATTTCCATTTCTCCAATCCATAAAATACTATTTATATTTGCTAAGGGATTGAAGGTTTTTTGTCTCCTTTCATGGCTCCCCAGCGTCCTGGACGCGGGCATGGAGTGTCCAAGGCAGTGCGCGTGCACCCGAGGAGCCTGAAGAGGAAACGTGACGAAGATCAACTGGAAGAATTGAGTCAACGAGTGGCATCTTTGGAATCACGACCTTCGACACCGTATTCACTGTTTACCGAACTCCCCCTTTCGCAAGCCACACAAGTAGGCCTGACGAAGTCTCATTTCAAAACTTTAACTGCGATCCAAGCACAAGCCATTCCAGCTGCCTTACAGTCCAAAGATATCCTTGGCGCTGCCAAAACGGGGTCTGGAAAGACGCTGGCCTTCTTGATCCCTGTCTTGGAGAATCTGCATCGAAAGCAATGGACCGAACACGACGGATTAGGCGCTCTGATACTCTCGCCAACCCGAGAATTGGCAATTCAGATCTTCGAAGTTCTGCGGAAGGTCGGGAGGAATCACACCTTCTCTGCTGGCCTAGTTATTGGGGGAAAGCCTCTCCAGGAGGAACGAGAGCGCCTCAGCAGGATGAACATACTTGTAGCAACGCCAGGAAGGATGCTCCAGCACATGGACCAAACTGCGGAATTTGAGATTGCAAATCTACAGATGTTGGTTCTAGACGAGGCTGACAGGATCATGGATATGGGCTTTCAGGGAACTGTTGATGCGATTATAGAGCATCTACCCAAAGAGAGGCAGACCTTGCTCTTCAGCGCCACGCAGACGAAGAAGGTGTCCGATTTAGCAAGATTAAGCTTGAGAGAACCCGAGTTTCTTTCTGCTCACGAGGATGCCCACAGCGCAACAAAAAGCTAAACGAAAACAGTCTACTGTTTTGGCTACTGCTAATGTCTTGAGCAAAGCCCTGAATCAGTCCCAACACTTCTGCCGGAGCCACCTCGCTGATTTGGCTTGCCAGCGTTTGAAAGGTTTGGGTTAGCGGCTGAAATAAGCCAATGGCAGATAACACTGCCAAAATTGCTGGAAACAGAGAGAGCATCGCGTTATAGGCCATTTCAGCCGCCAGACCCGGAAGACGCTGATTTCCGGCTGCTCGAACGGTTTTCCAAAGGGTTTGCCAATTAAGATACTGAAAGAATTGGAAGAACCGGAGAGATCGCATGTTATGAAGAGGGAAATGGAAGTCGAGCGAAGCCAATTATCCTGCTAACGTTACCGTAAACTGAGTCCACCCCTCAGCGCTCTGCGCTTGTAGGGTTCCTTGAAGCTGTTCTACCAGCTTTTGCACCAGCGCCAATCCCAACCCGGTGCCTCCTTGACTCCAGGGATCACTATGGGGACAGCGATAGAACTTGTCAAAAATTTTGGGCAGTTCGTCCGCTGCAATCATAGCCTGATTGCTAATTTGAAACGTAACTTCAGAGACTGGATGGGAGGATTGATGGGGGCGGTTTACCAAGGTCTCATATTGAATCTTGAGACAGATTGTTCCACCCGCTGCCGTATATTTACAGGCATTATTGAGCAGTTCAGCTAAAACTCGCCTGAGCATGGCCTCATTGGATTGTAGAACAGGTAAAGTTTCAGGCTGGTCTAGCTGAAACGTTTGCTGATGGTTGGCAAAGCGGGATTGAAATGGCTCGATCAGGCTATGGAGCCACATTTGCAAATCAATCGGGGCTACCTCAGCAGGGCTGGAAGCCGCTTCCAGGCGCTGCAAGTCTAGTAAATCATCAATCAGGTTGGCTTCTCGGTTAGCTTCTTTCTCTAAGATTTCCAGGTAGCGCTGGCGTTTCTCATCGGTGGCAGCAATTCGCAGCATCTGCGCCGCCATTTTGACATTGGTGATGGGCGTTCGCAATTCGTGAGACACCGTGCTGAGAAAATCATCCTTGAGGCGGTTTAACTTTTCTAGCTCCTGCACCTGCTTTTGGGCGGTTTGGTAAAGTTGAGCTTGGCGGATGGCGATCGCACACTGATTGGCCACCTGCTGCACCAGACGGATCTCAAACTCCTGAAAGATATGATCTTCTTGATGAATCAGCCATAAATCTCCGAGTACCCTTGCTCTGTATTTTGTGAAGAGGAGTCAGAAAATTGGGAATCTACAAAGATGGGGCAGGCCAACATCGAAACCCTACCGCGATCGGGGTTAGGCAGTAAAGAACAAAACTGGAAGTAGTGCCCTTGCTTCAGCTGTTGGTAAATCTCTGGGAAATCATCCATCTGAGCCACGCGGCCCTGATAGGTGGGAATCGATCGGGTAGATTCATAGCGAATAGTTGAAGTTCCCTGATCCAGGTCATAGACCGCTGCATTACAACCTCCCAAATCTAGTACCAGGCTTAGCTCTTTCACGGCTGCCTGTAAAATTTGGCTGCCATCAAGGGAGTCTCGGACTTTGTCAGTAATCCGCTTCAGCATCGACTCAAATCTGAGCGCCGTTTGCAGTTGGTTGGTACGCTGCTGAACTTGTAGCTCTAAGTCAGCGTTAAGCTGCTGGGCCTGTTGGTAGAGTTCTGATTGTTGGAGGGCGATTGATACCTCGGCTGAAAGCTGCTGCAATGCCTCAATTTCATCCGGCTGCCAAACTCGCTCGCACTCGCATTGTTGGATGCACAGCCAGCCCAATAGCTGCTCCTCCCGCAAAATCTGCACACATATGGCAGACTTGACCTGCTGCTGCTGCATCTGTTTGGCAATCTTGGCTGGTAAAGCTGCCAAATGCATCTTTTCTATCACTAATGGCTCTGCATTGCGATAGAGTTCAGTCCAGCATTGCACCCAGGTACCATCAAGGTGAGTATAGGGCAGGGAAGTCCAGTCTGGATGGACAGTCTCAATCACCTTGGCGGTTCCATCTGCCTTGAGATGATAGATAACTGCTCGATCGACTTAGCAATTCTCGCACGGTAGAAACTGCCTGGCTGAGAATTTCTGCCCGTTGCAAGGATTGCCGCAACCGACGTGCCAGCCTCCCGATGGCTTGATGACGCTCATGAGACTCAACCACTGCTTGATAATGCGTCGTCAAATCCCCATTTTGTTGGCGCAACTGACCTACCGTCATATTGAGCTCTGCTAAAGCTGCCATCAAATCTTCCGGTGAATGAGCTGAATGCTGTTCGTGAGGTAGAGATGGCATATTGCTAGTAGCCAGAAATAACGTCAAGTTTCTCCATACTCTAACAATTTCCACCCAAAAATCTAGATTCTCGTCAGAAGCTCCAGTTTAAGCCTCAACAAAGATATCTTACTCGCTTTGAGATGGGTAACTTCAGACCCACCTGTTCTTCAAGCTTTGGTTTCACCCAATGAGTTTTACCCAATGAGTTTTACCCAATGAGTTTTACCCAATGAGTTTCACTTAACTAATAGCGCTTTCCACGACTCGCCAATGGCGGTTATCTTCTACTGCCTGGTTCAGCAACCTAAAAACTTGTCGGCAGTGGTTGTCAGTTTGCAAAGGCAGTTCTTCATTTTTAACGACCAGGTTCATCTGCACTGCTGCTTCTCGATGAACGAGATGCTCAATCAGAATTTCCACTGTCACCAGCTTGGTAAAGGCGACCCGACCTGGAATTTCACGGGCCACTAAGTAGTCTTCAGAGGAATAGATGACGTTAAGGCTACATGCCCGTAGAATCTCCGTGAGCAATTGCCAAAATCGATCGGACGACACCACAACTGTAAACAAACCTGTGTAGCGAGCCATAGGCAACCCCGGGCAACAACTTTACATCCGTCTAATCTTACCCAAACCCAACTCTAAAGCATAGTCAAGATTAGGATATTACGAGCTTAAGCTTCTACAAGCATTCACCTGAGCCAGATTCAGTGATGAGTTGACCCGCATGATTTACACGTAGCCAATCAGTCTACAATAGTCTGGAAACTTTTTTGGCAAGAGTCTGGCTCAGGTGGCTGTTAATTCTTAGAAGATGTCCGGAGTAGATGTCTGAAAATACCTGATTAAGGCAAAACTTGCTTAAGATAACTTGAACACAATTTTTATTCAGTTAAATTGCAATTTAATATACTAAAACTACAATAAGTTGATCTAACTGATCTAAGTTTCCATTTTGAGTGCAATAGACGAAGTTTAATGTGGGACTCAATCAGATGCAATAGAGATGCAATAGAGATGCAATAGATCAGATGCGATAGAGGCTAAGGCGTGGTAGGGTGTCCCTAACCTTCTGCATGCATCGTGCGATCGAGACGAAATCACTATAGGCGAAATTTGGAGATACCTTAGCAATATTTTTTCATCATGCAAGGTCGGTTGATTGTATTTGAAGGCGTGGAGGGTTGTGGCAAAACAACTCAGATAGCGCGATCGCAAACTTGGCTATTAGAAAGCGGTTTGCTGGCTCAACTCAAAACACAGTCCCAAATCTCCCACCTCGTGGTGACTCGCGAGCCAGGAGGTACAGAATTATGTCAAGCCATTCGTCAGCTTTTGCTCCACCCCACGGGTCAAGAAGCTATGCAAAATCGGACAGAACTGCTGCTCTATGCGGCTGATCGATCCCAACATGTTGCAGGTTTCCTCAAACCACAGCTTGCCAAAGGAGCGTTGGTCTTATGCGATCGCTTCACCGATTCCACGATTGCCTACCAGGGCTATGGCCGCAGACTCGATCGCAACCTAATTGACCAACTCAACCAGATTGCTACAGATGGGCTAACGAGCGATCTGACTCTCTGGCTAGATGTGGCAGTTGAGGTGGGACTAATGCGAGCTAAGCAACGGGGAACAGGCGATCGGATTGAGCAAGCCACTCTGGATTTCCATCAGCGCGTTCAGCAAGGTTTTACAGAACTTGCCCAAGCTCATCCGCAGCGAATTGTTCGCATCGACGCGAGCCGCAGTGAAGAGCAAGTATTTAAAGATATTCAAGCTGCGATTCAACACCACCTCAAACGGTGGCAAGCCGCTTAGCTTCGACCAATCTTGAGGTTTATATTCTTCCCACATGCCTTTCACACCATTAGTTGGACAATCTCAAGCGATCGAACTTCTGACCCGTGCTGTTAGCCAAAATCGGGTTGCGCCTGCCTATCTGTTTATAGGGACACCTGGAATTGGTCGCAGCCTGGCAGCTCAATGTTTTGCCGAACTTCTTCTCGCTCCGCACAAGGTAGACAGCCATGCTCCGCACAAGACAGGCAGCAATTCTGCTCATGTCCCGCTTCGCCAGCGCATCCAACAACGCAATCATCCTGATCTGTTTTGGGTGGAACCCACTTACTTGCATCAGGGCAAACGAGTTTCTGCGGCAGAAGCGGCTGAGTTGGGCATTAAGCGAAAAACTCCGCCAGAAGTTCGCCTGGAACAAGTGCGGGAAGTTGCTCGTTTTCTCAGCCGTCCACCTTTAGAAGCTGCCCGATCGGTGATTGTGATTGACCATGCGGAAAGCATGGCGGAAGCTGCCGCCAATGGACTGCTCAAAACCCTAGAAGAACCAGGGCGGGCCACACTGATTTTGCTATCTCCCAGCGCCGAGTTACTGTTACCTACCATTGTCTCCCGCTGCCAAAAAATTCCCTTCCAGCGGTTAGATGCAGTAGCGATCGCCCAGGTCTTGACACAAGCAGGCTATAGCGAAATCTTACAGCGTCCAGATGTGTTGGCATTGGCTCAGGGTAGTCCTGGAGAGGCGATTGTCCATTGGCAACAGCTTCAAGCTATGCCTGAGCCTCTCCTCACTGCCCTAATGCAGCCACCCACTTCCCTTAAAGAGGCTCTAGACTCGGCCCGGCAAATTGCTCAACTAGAGTCCGAAGCCCAACTCTGGCTGATTGACTATCTGCAAAACTGCTACTGGCAAACCCATCCTCAGCCCAGTATTCTCAAAGCATTGGAAGATGCCCGTCGATATTTACTTCAGTATGTTCAGCCGAGGCTGGTGTGGGAGGTGACACTAGGGAAGATGATGGGGGATGGGTAGAGACTTCTAGGCAATACTCAGCTTCTCCAGCTTGAGAACGGGAGTTTTGCCAGATTAGAGTTGAAGTAGCGGATATCGTGGGAGACTTCTTGCCCAATCCAGGCAGGGATAGAGACGGGTTGATCTGGACTGGAGAGTTCTACTTCTGCCAGGATTAAGCCCTGGTTCTCGCCTGAAAATTCATCTACTTCCCAAATTAAGCCATCGTAGGGAATCTTGTAGCGCGTTTTTTCAATTTGAGGGCGATCGCACAACGCATCTAGCATTTCTGCGGCATCAGAAACAGGAATGGCGTACTCATACTCGGATCTAGAGATCCCTATGGCAGATCCTTTAATCGTTAAATAGCCTTGATCTCCAGCAATTCGTACCCGAACAGTGCGTCCGTTCCCGGACACAATATAACCCTGTCGGTACACTGTACCTATAGCTAGGGTTCGCCAGTCATCGCCTGTAACTAGAAACTTTCGTTCAATTTCTATTGCCATCTTTTGCCATTCACTCCTTTTTTCGCTGCCTCAATGTTGATCACCGAACCCATGACAATGTTGACAGACTATGCGATCGCGCAGAAACCTCTTATTTCAGCTTTTTGCTGTTTAAGGGTCGGGGCTTCCATCAGCCTGTTGCGGTTCAGCTATGGGCAGCGGCTTTTGGCTGTGTTGCGATCGCGGCTGTGTTGGGAGGAACTTGTCATGGGTTTCCGCAAGTGTTGGGCGAGGAGGCGATCGGCACTTTGTGGCAACTCCTGCTATATGTCCTGAGTTTTGCCAGTTGTTTGATGTTGTCCTCCAGCCTCAAGAGTAGCATTCCTCGCCGGTGGCAAACCTGGGGGTGGTTACTAGTGGGTAGTAAATCTTTTATTTACTTGAGTTGGATGGGCACCCGCCCTTCCACACAGGACGCATTTACCTATGGGGTAGTAGATTATTTGTCGGCCATGCTCATAGTATTTGTTCTGGAAGCGAGGGCCACCTTGTACCTCAACACAGCCGGAGCCAGGTGGATTTTGCTGGGAATTTTAATTTCAGCCGTGGCAATTGCTTTGCAAACGAGTGGCGTGAAGTTCGCAGAGTACTTTAACCACAACGATCTCTACCATCTCGTACAAATGGTGGCGTTCTATTATTTTTACCAAGGGGCGACTCTCACTAAAGACCAATAAAGAGATTGCTACAAAAGAAAATACCCGTTTTGTGTGAGCATCTCGTTTACGTCGCGGGCAAGATGTCTGCATTACAGCTTTGAATCTGGGAGATTTTTTCCTGGAAATATCTAGTTCTTGATTTTTCGCCTAACTTATGTAGCATAAGATACGGAAAACCGTATCCAAACACTTGACATTGATCCCCAAAAGCAGGAAATTACCACTGGATAGCATCATTAATTCTTTAGGGGTGAAAATTTAAGCTATGGCAGCATCAGGCAACGGCTCAGGAGGCTTCTGGGCAGACTTTAGTAAATTTCTTATGCAAGGCAATGTCGTCGATCTGGCGGTTGCCGTGATTATTGGTGGGGCTTTTGGCAAAATTATCGAATCGTTTGTTACAGATATCATCACTCCCGCGATTCTCCAGCCTGCTTTAAAAGCAGCAAATGTGGATAGCTTAGCTAGCTTATCTGCGGGGGGAATCAAATACGGTTCTTTCCTGGCTACCGTCATCAACTTCATCGTGATTGCTTTCTCCATCTTCTTAGCCATTCGGGCATTTGAAAATGCGAAGAAGCGATTTGTGCGGCAGAAAGCGGTTGAAGAAGCGGCGGCTCCGATTGAGCCGGTAGTTATTTCTCAAGAGAATCTGACCCACGCGATCGAGCGCTTGACCCAGGTAATGGAGTCGAAGTAGCTAGTCGCAGATTAGCCTTGATGCAAAACCTAGTAGTCTATCCAGTAGTCTATGTAGTCTACGGCGCAGATGTGGATACCCCTGATGTGGAGTGCGGGCAAGAGACCCACACACCGGTCACCAAACTTGTGCCTTGCTGCGCTGAGTAGCAAGCTTAGGGTGGGCAGGGCCCGCCCTATAGAGTTTGCATTGAGGAGATTTAGGGGTCTTGGGCGATCGCCTTGCCTTTGTTATGTTCTTGAGAGGTGCCATTGACTGTGCCCAACTGCTGGCGCACGTCATCAATAGCATCGTTCAACTGAGCAATCTTGTCCTCTAAGCCTCGCCTCGCCACTTCAATTCCTTGCTCTGTCGAGGGTTTGAGCGTTCGTTTTTTTCCGGTTTTGGTCTCTACTTTAGAAAACGATTCTGAATTGGGGAGTTCCGCTTGAGACAGGCGAGATGCTGTTAGCACTCCCACAACACCGCCGACGACACCACCGACGACTGTGCCTAAAAGAAATCCACCGAAAAAGTTACCTTGCTGGCTCATAACGAATCCTTGATCCCGATTACCAGGTAAATTTTACGATCACCTACTTACCAGCTTACTGGCTGAGCAGGTGAGATGAACAAAATATTTTAGAGAGGTTGGAAGAGTACTTCTTAAATTTACGTTCCCATTGACGTTCCAAATGTGCGATCGCCCGCATCTCCTAATCCTGGCACAATATAGCCTTTTTCGTTCAACCCTTCGTCAATACAGGCTGCATAAATCACCAGACCGGGATAGTCTAGGCTAAGTCTTTGTAAGGCAGGCGGGCCGTAACCACTGAGATAATCCGAATATTTTCGGGTGCTGCGCCGCGTTGAGTTAGTTCTGTCATCACCGTGCTCATGGTGCCCCCAGTTGCCAGCATGGGTTCGGTAATTAAAATCCGGGTTTCAGAGCTAAACTGGGGCGGAAACTTGTTGAGGTAGATACTTGGCTCTAAGGTTTCCTCGTTGCGAACCACCCCAATATGATAGATCGAAGCCAGGGGCAAAAGTGCCTGCGCCCCCTCTAGTAAGGCTAGCCCAGCTCGGAGGACAGGAACAACTGCAATGGGCACTTCTGGATTGACAAACGTGGCGGAACAGGGAGCCAGAGGTGTGTTGACTTCTGCATTGATTGTGGGCAACCAATCTCGAATGGCTTCGTAAGTCAACCAACGACCCAACTCGGTCATGGCACTTCGGAATAGCACATCTGGGGTGGATGCATCGCGGGCGACTGCTAACCAATGTTGAATCAAAGGATGGGGCGGAACATAAACGCGCAGTTGCAGAGCCATTGCTGGAAATCTAGATAAGAAATAAATTTGCCCTATCATACCTTTGTTCGGGGTATGAATTCGCATGGCTCGGCGTTTACCTGAAACCTAATAGATGCAATAGATCGCAAATGGGATTTTGGGGCGCGCGACGCGCGCCCCAAAATCGCAGAAAACCAGGATTTCTGCCAGTGCCACGGGCGAAAAATCAGAATTTTGAAAGGATTATTTGAAGCTTTGCGATCTACTGAGATTGGGTAAGCAATGTCCCACTCACCCACAATCTCACCCACAATGCACCCAGGGCGATCGAGATTTTTGGATAGCCTCCAATACGGTTGAGTTACTAAAGTGCCTTGATAGAACAGAGCAGCAGGCAAAATACAAGATTTTGCATAGGTGTTGTAACTCCAGAGGTACTCAATTGAGGGAAGGAGATAAATAACTTTCCGCCGTTCCACTCAATGATCACACCGCTTAATCATCAGGCGCTTAATCATCAGGCGCGATCGCCAGCATGACCCACTCTCAGGTTGGCTAAAAGTTTGTCAGCATCGTCTCTCAAAACAATCTCAACGTCAAGGAGCATAGGCATATCATGAATGCAATATCACGAGTTTTTAAACATACACAAATCCCCCTTCAAAATGCAGATATTGCCGAAGATATTCACCTCGAAAATCCCCAGCCCGAAAATCCCCACCTCGAAGATCCCCACCTCAATAGTCCGCTACAGGTAGAACTCTCTCCAGATCAATCCTCTGCTGTGGACATTAACAGCACTAGCCGATCGACAATCTCCCCTCCACCTCGGAATCAAAATGGGAACCAACCAGCGCCACCTGTGAATCAAAATGGGGATCAACCGCCACCACCGTTGTTCGCAGAAGGGGAAGAATCCCCACCGCCACCGCTGGATGGCACACCCCTACCCAATGTTTGGATCTATGCAGGAGAAGCATACGATCTGACTGAGTTTATCAAAAAGCATCCAGGTGGTGAGTTCTTCATTGGACGCACCAAGAATAGAGACATCACAACCATCGTCAACATTTTTCATCGCAACCCTGAGCGGGTCAAGAAAGTTCTGAAAAAATACTCTTTGGGGCGATTCGCCAAACCTGAAGATATTCATCCCAAATGTAATGCCTCCAGCCTTCTTATTTTGTGATGGTTTTCATAGCTGGAGAGATACACCGAAGTATAGTTTCGAGAAC
Source organism: Leptolyngbyaceae cyanobacterium CRU_2_3 (assembly GCA_012034795.1). Classification (GTDB taxonomy): domain Bacteria; phylum Cyanobacteriota; class Cyanobacteriia; order Elainellales; family Elainellaceae; genus Drouetiella. Next base: position 4,635 of record JAAUOQ010000044.1, on the reverse strand, counting down.
AAGGAACATCTCTTAAATCGAATCCGAGCCAGGCTAAACGAGCCAGATATGAAAAAAAATGTGGCTAAGATGGACTCGCTATTCGATACAGTTTCTGTTCTTCTAGTCATTGCCTATGTAATTGTTCAATTACTGCGATTGAATTTTGTCCAGTACATGCCAACTTATCTTTTTGTTCTCCTGATGACGGTACTCAGGATTTCACTCTCAGGAGTAGGACACTACTTGATCCATCGCCCTCAAGTTGGGCTGAATAAGCTATTCGCGAATGTGTTTGATATTAGCTATGTCCCCATGGCTTTCGTAGTTGCAGACGGTCACTCTTTATTACATCACCCTTTCACCCAAAGTGACGTTGATATCAAGAAAAATGTGTTCACGTCCATGCTAGAACTGCCTCGCTACTATCGAGTACCGATCCATACCATCCATAAATTGGGCCATGTACTCACAGGGATGTTTGCCCGAACGATTGAGGTTTGTATTCTGGCGATCAAGTGTGGCGTAGAAGATATGTATGGTTCCTGGCAACGGGGTCTACCTCATTTTGTCGGCACCTTTGGGATGCGAATTATTCTTGCAGGTGAGTTAATTTTATTCTGGATGCATGGCGATCTAGGAGTTTGGCTAGCTCAGTTTATTCTGACTTTATGGATTAGCACTTTTATGATTGTGGCAAGTCACGATTTTGAAGAGGCGGAGTCGGCAGCCGATCGCGATGAAAATCAGGATTGGGCAGTTTTACAAATTAAGAACTCCTACGATTTGACAATGGTGGGGAACAAGTACATTGATTGCTTCCTATCAGCAGGTTTAAGTCCTCATCGTGTCCATCATGCCCTGCCATATCAGAAAAGTGGTTTTGCCAACATCATCAGCGAAGATATTGTCCGAGAAGAAGCTGCTAAATTCAACATTGTTTGGTTAGAACCCAAAAACTTCTTTCTCGATCGCCTGCCTATCCTGGCAAAACACTACTTGTTTAGTCCATCTAGAATGGCGCAGGAAAATAATTTTGGACTGTTGAAAGAACATTTTCATCCGCAAGCTTTGCAAACAACCGTGGACTATATTCTCAAAGGATTTGCAGGTATTGGCTCTATCTAAAGAAACACACGGTTACTGCTTAATCGCAGATATTATCAGTCCTTTAGACTTTTCCTGAAAATTTTGTAAGTACAAAAAGGAAATCACCTGTATGAATGCTAAAACTACTCAAAAAGCTCAGGAGTTAACGAGTAGTCTCTCTATTGTTCAACCCACACGGATCAAATCTGAACCCAACTTTGACGAACTTGGTGCAGATCGATTGCCATCAAAGCGGTTTTTACCCATCATTGAAAGCATTGCTACAGGGACACCCCATCATATTATTCGGCAATCAGATGCAGCTAAATTTGTTGCCAACTTGCCAGATCTAGAGCAAAATCAATCTCGAATTGAGAAGCTATATAGCAATACTCGCATTGAAACCCGGCATCTTGCAGTCAACTTATTGTCACATGAGACGATCGCTTTTAGCAGGCAACAGGGCACACTGCAAACTCGCATGGAGTTGTACAAGCAGTATGCTGTTCCTTTGGCTGAACAAGTGGTCAGCCAAGCGGTAGCCTCTGCAAGAGCGGCAAGCGAGGTGGCAAACCTCAAAGATGCCATCGGTCTGATTGTTTTTGTATCGAGTACGGGCTTTGTCGCACCAGGAGTTGATGCAGAATTAATTAAGCGTTTGGGACTGAGACGAGATATTGCACGAGTGACAGTCAATTTTATGGGTTGTGCAGCCGCAATGAATGGACTGCGGGTTGCCTGTGATCATGTACGCGCCAATCCAACTCATAAGGCGCTGGTGGTCTGCTTAGAACTGAGTTCAGTCAACGCTGTGTTTGAAGACGAAATCAATGATGTGATTATTCATAGTATCTTTGGGGATGGCTGTGCCGCAGTGGTGGTCGGTGCTTGTGCAGAAGAGCAAACGATCGGACAAGGCAAAGTGGTGATTCGAGATCACCTGAGTTATCTGATTGAAGACACCGAAGATGGGATTACTTTGGGCATCCGAGATAACGGTATTACCTGTCAGTTATCGCGCCAGTTACCCAACTACATTGAGGCGGGGGTAAACTCCGTGATCGAACGGTTTCTAGCTAGCCATCATTTGACGAAAGCGGACATTGACCTGTGGGCTGTACATCCTGGCGGCACACGCATTATTGAGAAAGCACAGCACTCTCTCGGACTCAACGACAGTCAGGTTGCCGATAGTTGGGAGGTTCTTCGCCAATATGGCAACATGCTGAGTTCTTCGGTGCTGTTTGTAATGGAACGGATGCTGCTCAAACAGGAATCGCTTCCCGCGAAGCCAGAATCATCAGAGTCAGGGAATTTGACAGCCAAAGCAGTGACTGGACTTGCCTTTTCCTTTTCTCCAGGCGTGGGAATCGAGGGTCTTCTGTTCCAGAAAGTTTAGCTGAAGCGGACTGCATCTCGATTGGGTTTTGTATTGAACCCAAACCAATAGCGTCTGCTTTCAGGCTTTCATATCAGGGTATCGACATTAAGGTATTCACATTAAAGTATCGACATTAAGGATAGAGTGACATGAGATTTCTCCGATTTCTTCTTGAAGTATCCTGGCGGAGCATTGTAATTGCTGCCACAACAGGTTTAATTAGCGGCTGTGGTAACGCTTTACTCATTTCTCTAATTAATCGTTCGGTCAATCAAGCTGCCTTTCCCAATGCTCTACTTTATTTCACGGAATTGGCACTATTTATTCTGATTACAAGTACCATTTCGCAGTTCACGCTCATTCGTCTTTCCCAGAGTGCTATCTACCAACTGCGCCTGAAGCTCAGCCAAAATATCCTGTCTTCTCCACTACACCATTTAGAAAAACTGGGTGAGCATCGTTTAATTGCCACCATGACTGATGATGTGCGATCGCTCGCTCATGCCGTGTCTGCCATTCCTAATATTTGCATTGATTTAGCGACGGTTGTGGGCTGCTTAGTCTACTTGGCTTGGCTGTCTGGCACCATCTTTGCTTTGACGATCGCCTTTACTTCTTTGGCAATTTGGTGTGTTCAAACAAGACTGGGTAAAGCTCGCCGTTTGTTCTCGGCAGCACGGGAAGAAGAAGATACACTCCTTAAACATTTTCAGTCCATTACAACGGGCATGAAGGAGTTGAAACTCCACCGATCGAGACGAGACGACTTTGTGTTGAAGAATTTGCAAGGCAGCGCTACAAGCCTGCGTCAGAAAAATACGACTGCAATGAAGAGCTTTGCGATCGCCAATGGATTTGGACAAGTCTCACAGTTCATCAGTTTGGGATTTATTTTGTTCATCTTGCCCTGGTTCATGCAGATTCCTCTACCCATGCTATCCACCTATGTTCTGACCAGCACCTTCCTGGCAATGCCCATGCAGAACCTATTAAACCGATTACCCGACATAATGCGAGGTAATATTGCACTCCAGAAAATTGAGCGGATGAAATTATCTCTTGCCAGTCAATCTGAAGCAGACATGCAGATTCCTGACACGGTTAAGCCACACTGCCAGCTTGAACTCCATCAGGTCACTTACCTCTATCATCCAGAGGGTGAAGAGAATCACTTCCCGCATCTCCACACTGGTATACAAGGCGAATCCCCCAATACATCTCCTAATATCCTTCCTAACGTCAACTCCAACGTCAAGAATAGGCAGAAGGGACTTCAACCTCCTCCTGGTGATCGAGACAATGGCAGTGGACCAACGCATCCAGGACATCCAGGAGGCGGGTATCCAGGAGGTAGGCATCCGGGTGGCGGGCATCCAGGTAAAGGGGAAGAGAGAGGATTTCTCTTAGGCCCAATCAGTTTGGCTCTGCATCCTGGGGAAATCACTTATATTGTGGGTGGCAATGGCAGCGGTAAGTCAACCTTAGCCAAATTAATTACAGGGCTATATTTTCCTCAAACTGGATCAATTCATTTAAACGGAGTGCCAGTCACCGATCAAAACCGCGAATGGTATCGTCAGCATTTCTCTGCTATTTTCACAGACTTTCACCTGTTTGATAGTTATTTGGGATTCAACCACACCACGCTCGACCAAGATGTTGAACGGTATCTAAAGCAATTACAGTTGGATCATAAGGTGCAAGTCAAAGATGGAGTCTTATCCACCACTCGTTTATCTCAGGGACAGCGTAAGCGACTCGCATTGCTCACTGCCTATCTAGAAGATCGCCCAATTTACTTATTCGACGAATGGGCTTCTGATCAAGAACCGCTTTCCGAGATCTGTTCTACAAACAGATTCTAGTCAAGCTAAAAGAACGGGGTAAGACTGTTGTTGTAATTACCCATGATGATCGTTATTTTCACCTTGCTGACCACATCATCAAGCTGGACTATGGCAAAATCGAGTCTGACTGGCGTCCGCTCAAGTCTGCTGAAGAGACCGTTTAGAATAGAAGTAATTCCACGGGTCTTGCGCCATGACCTCTGCTGCCCAGCGTCCAAAATCTGTTACCCCACCTGCGCCTCCCAATGGGCCAAGCGGTTTTTTCCTGCCGACTGACCTCTACAGCGACGAACCACCTTTGGAAACGAAATTTCACCTGCAACAGATTTTTATTCTGCT